>NZ_JAXMOX010000005.1:0-50330 GCF_034669605.1 Leisingera sp. | reverse complement strand
CTCCAGTGCGTACCACATCGCCCAGCCGATCTGTCCGAGCTGGCGGAACATCTTGGGGTTCACGATGATATTGGCGTAGCTCATGTCCAGATACCATTGCCAGGGAATGGTGATGTTCTGAAAATCATTGCGCCCGACATAGCTGGCGCATTGCTTGGCCAGGTCGCGGCGCAGAATGATAACGGTGCTGCGGTCGGCGATGTCGCTGTTGGCCAGCGCCTCGATCAGCCCGCATTTGCCCAGCGTGTGATTGGATTCCGCATAGGGCGCCCTTAGTCCGGCCAGCTTGTTCTGCCAGAAGGCCTGCATCTTGCCGTCCATGCCCAGCATGTTGAACCGCCGCATGTGGCTGATTTCCGGCATCTTGGTGCCGAAGTCCAGAACCCCCAGCGGTTCATGCACCGAATTCACCGACAGGTTGTCGCCCAAAAACTGCGCCAGCCAGGCGGTACCGGTGCGCCCGGCGGACAGGGTAAATATGAAATCGCTTTGCCCCCTGCCGGACACGGCCGCTTTTGCCGGTGTGATTTCCGGCTTCTGGTAGCCGAACTTCCGGATTTCCGCGGCGCAATGTTTGGCCACGATCTCCGCAGCGGCGGGAAAACGGGAGTAGAGCGTTTCCGGATCGGCACCCTCACGCGGGCGCAGCGCACCCTTGGCCCGCAAGCTGGAGAACCGTTCCCACAGCCCCTCGATCCCGAGTGCCGCGACGTCCTCTTCCAGATGTTCGTAGCGCAGGTAGACATCCAGTGCGGCATCCCCCTCCAGCGGGGCGATGCCGCAGTTTTCCATGAGCAGATTGGGGTATTTCTGCACAAATTGGCCAAAGCTGGTTTTTGCGGCAATCGCCTTCTCCCAGAAATAGCGCGAGATGGCGGCATCAAAGGGATCGCGCCAGATCGTGACCTTGGTGTAGCTGTCCCAAATCTCCTGCGGGATCAGGCCTTTGGCCTGTTTTGCCGGGATATGGTTGAAAAACTGCGACTCGGTCTCTGTACCGTCGGGCCAGACCTGCATTTGATGGTTCTGCGCACCGGGATAGCCCAGGTCAGCGCGGGTTTGCTCGTCCTCGCCGGAAATCGGAGTGATGACGCTGCTGTCATCGCAGAAGCTGGACAGGGCAATTTCGAAAGACGTGCCGCCGACCTTCTTGGTCTTGATGAAGATCAGCTTCAACGGGTGGCAAATAATCATTGGGTTCTCCAAACCGGCCGTGTTTGGGGAACTATCTCAAAAACACCTGATGGATTGGTTAACTAAGGCCGCAACAGAAAACCCCGGCCGCTGGGGCCGGGGCGATAGGGTCTGGGTCATTCCCACTCGATTGTGCCAGGAGGCTTCGAGGTGATATCATAGGTGCAACGGTTGATGCCTTTAACCTCATTGATGATCCGGGTGGCGGTCTCCCCCAGGAATTCATGGCTGAATGGGTAATAGTCGGCGGTCATGCCATCGACCGAGGTCACCGCGCGCAGGGCACAGGCATAGTCATATGTCCGCCCATCCCCCATCACGCCAACGGTGCGGACCGGCAGAATCGCGACAAATGCCTGCCAGATATCATCGTACAGACCATGCTTGCGGATCTGGTCGATATAGACCGCATCCGCTTCGCGCAGGATCTCCAGCTTTTCGCGGGTGATCTCGCCGGGGCAGCGGATCGCCAGGCCCGGTCCGGGGAAGGGGTGGCGGCCGATGAACGACTGCGGCAGGCCCAGTTCGCGGCCCAATGCGCGGACTTCGTCCTTGAACAGCTCGCGCAGGGGTTCGACCAGTTTCAGCCCCATCTTCTCCGGCAGGCCGCCGACGTTGTGGTGCGACTTGATGGTGACTGAAGGCCCGCCTGAGAAGGACACCGATTCAATCACATCCGGGTACAGCGTGCCCTGCGCCAGGAACTCGGCGCCGTCGATGGTGTCGGCATGTTTCTGGAACACATCGATGAACAGCTTGCCGATGATCTTGCGTTTGGTTTCCGGGTCGGACTGGCCGTCCAGTTCGCCCAGGAACAGATCGCTCTCGTCCGCGTGGATCAGCTTGATGTTATAATTGTCGCGGAACATTGCGACAACTTCTTCCGCCTCGTTCTTGCGCAACAGCCCGTGGTCGACAAAGACGCAGGTCAGCTGATCGCCGATCGCCTCATGGATCAGGATCGCCGCGACCGAGCTGTCGACACCGCCGGACAAGCCGCAGATCACCTGCTTGTCGCCAACTTGTTCGCGGATTTTCTCGATCATCTGCTCGCGGTAGGCCCCCATGGTCCAGTCGCCGGAGAAACCTGCCAGCTTGACAAAGTTCTCATACAGTTTGGCGCCATTGGGAGTGTGATGCACCTCCGGGTGGAATTGCACCGCATAGAAATTGCGGCTGACATCGGCGGTGATGGCAAAGGGCGCATTGGGGGAAGTGCCGTAGACCTCGAACCCCGGGGCGATCTTGCTCACGTGGTCGCCGTGCGACATCCAGACCTGTTCGCGGTCGCTGTCATTGGCAAACCAGCCTTCCAGCAGCGGCGGTGTCTCCACAGTGGGGGTGACAAAGGCGCGGCCGAATTCGGCGGTGCCATGGCCGCTTACGACGGAGCCGCCCAGCTGGTGCATCATGACCTGCTGGCCATAGCAGATGCCCAGGATCGGCACGCCATAGTCGAAAATCTCCTGCGGCGCACGCGGGCTGCCCTCGCGGGTCACGCTGTCCGGCCCGCCAGAGAAGATCACCGCTTTGGGCGCCAGCTCGCGCACAAACTCCATCGTGACTTTCTGATAAGGGTGGATTTCGCAATAGACGTTCAGCTCGCGCAGGCGGCGAGCAATCAGCTGCGTGACCTGGCTGCCAAAGTCGATGATGAGAAGGCGGTCATGGGATGTCTCTGTCATGCACGCGCCATAGGGCAGGAACAGGATTTCCGCAAGAGGGTTTGAGCTTGCGCCCGCCTGCAGGCCTGATTTTCACGGCAGAACGGTCCTGAACCCGGTAAAGGTATGCAAAAGTTCACAGCCGCGGTGGAAAATGCCCTGCCAATGTCGCTTTTCAACTTGAATGGCCGCAATCCTGCGGCGGCGCGGTGTGAGGGGGCTATAATACCCATCGCAATGAAATGCCTGTGGTGAGGATAAACCATGACAGAAGCAGCACCGCGCCGTCGCGCACGGGGTGGCGGCGGCGCCGCCCGCCGCGCCGAACGCACCAGCGTCAAGATCGAGACCGCGAAGTACATCGAGCGCAACATTCCGAACTTCGAGATCCTGAACCAAGAAGCGCTGGAGATCATCGAATACAACGCCGACACGATCCTGGAAGAGGTCGGTGTCAACTTCGTTGACAATCCGGCGGCGCTGCAGCGCTGGCGCGAAGCCGGTGCAGATGTCAACGGAGAGCGCGTGCGCATCCCCCGCGGCCTGGCCCGCAAACTGTGCGAAACCGCTCCGTCCGAGTTTACCCAGCACGCCCGCAACCCGGAGAAATCCGTTGTCGTCGGCGGCCGCAACATGGTGCTGGCACCCGTCTACGGCCCGCCCTTCGTGCGTGACCGCAACGGCGGCCGCCGCTATGCAACCATGGACGACTTCAATAAATTCGTGAAGCTCGCCTATATGTCCAAGTGGCTGCACCACTCCGGCGGCACCGTCTGCGAGCCGACCGACATCCCCGTGAACAAGCGCCATCTGGACATGCTGATGGCCCACATGACTCTCAGCGACAAGCCGTTCATGGGATCGGTCACCGAACCCAGCCGGGCTCAGGACTCGGTCGACATGGCCGGCATCCTGTTCGGCCAGGAGTTCGTGCAGAACAACACCGTGATGACCTCGCTGACCAACATCAACTCGCCGATGACCTTCGACGATGTGATGATGGGCTCGCTGGAAGTCTATGCTCAGAACATGCAGGCCTGCATCATCTCGCCGTTCATCGTCGGCGGCGCCATGGCGCCGGTTTCGGTTGCAGGCACCCTGACGCAGGTTCTGGCCGAAGTTCTGGCCGGCATCGCCTACCGCCAGCTGTGCCGCGCCGGCGCGCCGGCGATCTTCGGCGCCTTCGTGTCCTCGATCGACATGAACTCCGGCGCGCCGACCTTCGGCACCCCCGAGGCGTCTCTGGTCACCTATGGCGCAGGCCAGCTGGCCCGCCGCCTGGGCGTGCCGTTCCGTTCGGCCGGGTCGTTCTGCGGCTCCAAACTGCCCGACGCGCAGGCCGCTTATGAAACCGCCAACTCGCTCAACATGGGCCTGATGTCCGGCGTCAACTTCATGCTGCACTCCTGCGGCTGGCTCGAAGGCGGCCTGGTTGCCGATTTCGAGAAGTTCGTGATGGACGCCGACCAGCTGGGCGTGCTGCACGGCCTTGCCAAGGGCATCTCGGTCGACGAAAACGGCCAGGCGATGGAAGCCATCCGCGAGGTTGGCCCCGGCGGCCACTACCTGGGTTGCGCCCACACACAAGCGAACTTCAAATCCGCCTTCTGGAAGTCCGAGCTGCTGGACTACAAGCCGTTTGAGACCTGGGAAGAAGAAGGCGCGCGCGATACCTATGCGCTGGCGACCAACCGTGTCGAGAAACTGCTGGCCACTTACGAGCAGCCGGCCATGGATCCGGCCATCAAGCAGGCGCTTGAGGAATACGTGGCCGAGAAAAAGGCCTCGATGCCCGACGCGTTCATGTAATCGCAAAGCTCTAGCTCTAGCTCAGGGGCAGGGGGCAGCAGCCTCTGCTGCAGCAGAACGGCGGTCCTGAAGGGCCGCCGTTTCCGTTCTCGGAGGGGCGGCAGTATTGCGCAGGAAGGCGGATTCGCCTGCCAGCGCAATCAGCACATCAACATGCCGGATCAGCGAATATCCCGCTTCACCCGCCTTGCGTGCGGTGTCCTGCGTGCTTTCCAGCTCCAAGAGCTGCATTACGGCAGCGGCCGGTTTGGGCAGGGTCCCGTACCCCAGAATCCGGTGCAGATCCCGCTGCCGGCAATAGGTCTGTGCCCCTAGCCGGGCAGCACGTGCCAAAACCCGGGGGCGCCGCAGCAGCGTCAGGCGGGTGTATACGTCCTGCATGGTCCTCTCCTTTCAAATCTCTGTACCGGACGTTCTATAACACAACCTATTGTGGTGTTGCGGGGAGAGGGCTACCGGCGAACGGTGTGTTTTGTGATGATTATGGTTTCTTTGGAAACAATGGGGCCTGATCCGCGCATTTGTTCAACTACAGTCAGGCGTACGTGGAAAAGCTTCAGGCGCTATTGATCGCGGCTGGCAGGCTGGCCTGGCTAACGACCGGGGCTTGATATATGCAAAACACACCGCGCACTTCTCTGCCTGGCTGGGTGCCGCTTGAGACATGCCGTTACCTTCTGCACACAGAAGCAGGCCGCCCGATCCGGCAGTTGGCCCGCAAGGCGGGGTGCCATCCCTCGACCATTTTGCGGCAGGTCAGGCGGGTGGAGACCTTGCGGGACGATCCGCTGATCGATGAAGTTCTGACATACCTGGCCGGGTGTTACCAATCTGCCTCCGGAAAAAGCTGCAACGCTGGCACTGGCCCGGACAAACCTGCTGGACGTGCATTGACCGCCGGGTTTGAACAGGAGGCGGCCAGTGTTCTGACCCTGCTCAGCCGCGGCGGTGCGGTTTTGGCTGCAGCCGAGGGCATGGAAATGGCAGTGGTCGTGCGCGAAGGTGCCGAGGCGGACGGGCAGAAAGTTGCGGTCTCCCGTCCCCTTGCCGGTGCGTTGGCCTTGTCCGGCTGGATTTCCTGTGCCCGCCGGGGCCGGATCAGCCGCTATACCATCACACCTGCCGGGCGCAGTGCGTTGAACCGGATCATTGCCGATCAGGAAAACCGGGCGCGGGCCCGTCTGGAGGGCGGCTTTGCCGAGGCCCAGACGCCGTTTCTGGCACCCGCAGACAGCGATAATTCCGGCTATGGCCGCAAGACGCGCTACAGCGGTTCGGAAACGCCGCTGGAGATGCTGGCCCGGCTGTCCGACAAGGACGGGAATTCCTTTTTGACCCCGGGCATGATCAGCGCCGGCAAGCGCCTGCGGGAAGATTTCGAGCTGGCCCAGATCAGCAGCCATCTGATGCAAGAGAAGCTGTATTTCAGCCAAGGCAGCCAAGGCAGCCAAGCGCTGCGCAGCAGCAGCCTGGAGGCCGGTGCCGCTGCCCGCAAACGCATGACCGAGGCGCTGCAGGCGCTGGGCATGGGGCTGAGCGATATCGCATTGCGCTGCTGCTGCCATCTGGAAGGGCTGGAAACAGCGGAGCGCAATCTGGGCTGGCCGGCCCGGTCTGGCAAAGTTGTTCTGCGCATCGCCCTTCAGCATCTGACGGACTATTACGGAGAGGCCAGTGCGCAGGAGTCTGAGATGATCGGCTGACCGACGGCAAGACCTCAAAACGAAAACGGGCCCGCGCTTGGCGGACCCGTAGATTTCGCAGAAGCGGCGGCGCCTTAGGCGGCGACTTCAGCCTTGGCTTCTTTCAGGTGCTTCAGCACGGTTTCCGGGGAGGACACGCCATAGGGGTCTTCGCCGTGGTTGTCGGACAGGCCCGGCTCTTCGAACCATGCTTCAACAACACCATCGTTGATGATGGCGGCATAACGCCAGGAGCGGTTGCCGAAGCCCAGGTTGTCCTTGGCGACCAGCATGCCCATCTTGCGGGTGAACTCGCCGGAGCCGTCCGGGATTACGCCGACGTTTTTCAGGTTCTGCGCTTCGGCCCATTTGTTCATCACAAAGCTGTCGTTTACCGACATGCAGTAGATCGCATCGATGCCTTCGGCCTGGAAATCGGCAAAGCCGTTTTCAAAGCCCGGCAACTGGTAGGTGGAGCAGGTGGGAGTGAAGGCGCCGGGCAGCGAGAACAGCACAACACGCTTGCCTGCAAAGTAGTCAGCGGTGGTTTTGTCTTCCCAGCGGAAGGGGTTCGGGCCTTCGACCGCTTCGTCACGGACGCGGGTGTGGAAGGTCACGTCGGGCAGCTTAACGCCAGCTTTCATTTCGGATGCTCCTGAAGGTGGGTGTTCGTTCGGCGGGCAGACTTAAAATGATTCTAAGCCGGTATCAATAAGGCCATGAGCAAGATATGAAGGTTCCGGACAAGACGCCGCAGTTGTACGATCCGGAAGCCGAATGGCGGCAAACCGGGTGCGGGTTTCGCGACCTTCGGAAGAAAGTCTGCCGGTCAGACTGCCGCCTTCTTGATTGTCACCCTGGTGCCGCGCAATTTACGCTCGGCTGCCGTGGTGATGTCATTGAATTTCTTCAATGTGGCCAGAAGCTTCTTCTTGTCCTTGGAATCGTTGATTTTGCCGGGAAACTTCTTTTTCACCGTCTGGTACTGGTCGTTGATTTTCTTCAGATCCTTGTACTTTGCCTCCGCCGCCTTCAGATCTGGCGCTGCTGCCTTCAGGTCCTGCCCGGATTTTTCGATCGCCGACACGCAATGCGCATTGATCGCCTTTGCCAGCACCCCGACCCGGTTGGTGTATTTCTTCAGTTTCCGGTCCACCAGCAGCTGCGGCAGCTCGGTGGCATCCAGATTCTTATCCTGGGACTCATCGCTTTCCTTCAGAATTCTGGCCACGGTTTTCTGGAAATTCGCAGCATAGAATTTCTGTGCTGCGTTCAGCTTGCCCTCATACTGCGCCGCTTTCTTCACTTCGGCGGTTTCCTTGGCCAGCTTGTCTTGCAGCGCCTCGATATCCTTTTTTGAGGCAGACGTTTTGGATCGCTTTTTCAGATCCTTGCCGATGTCCGCCAGCAGTTTGTCCATCTTGGCCAGATGCGCCTTGGCATTGCTGCAAAAGCCCAGCATCGCATCAAGCTCTTTCTGATGAATATCCACCGCCTTGTTCCAGGTGGTCAGCCCGTCCTTGAAGTTCTTGTTCTTTTGAAGGTCCGCCAGTTTCTTGGACACAACACCGTCCTTGCGCGCCTTGGCCAGGCTTTCCCGGAAGTAATCTTCGCCCTCCCAGGCGTTGCCCAACGAAATCCCGACCCGTTTTTTGAGCTTGCCGCCCTCGTCTGCGGTGTATGTCTTGGTGCCTGCTGCCAGTTTCTTATGCTCTGCTTTGAATTTCTCCAGCTCCTTGGCCATGGGCTCCTCCCTGAACGTTTTAACGGCGCATCCTTTTTTTGACAGCTGAATTATGTGGGCCTGGGCGGCGCTTTGGCAAAAGAAAACGGCATTTGCGCCTGTGTTTGGCCAGTCGTAGAGCCATGACAAGACAGCAAGGCAGGGTTGAAGATATGACCGTGCCAAGGCTGATCAGCTATGTTAAACCCGCTATGAAGCCAGAGGCCGGAAGGGAAACCCACGTGAGAGACCTAAAGATCCCGGAGCAGCGCCACCCTGAAAAGGCGCATCGTCCCGATAATGCTCAGCCAAAAAAGCCAAGCTGGATCCGGGTCAAGGCGCCGGGCGGCAAGGGCTATGCCGAAACGCATAAGATCATGCGCGACAACAAGCTGACCACCGTTTGCGAGGAAGCGGGCTGCCCCAATGTCGGCGAATGCTGGAGCCAGGGCCACGCCACCATGATGATCATGGGGGAGGTCTGCACCCGGGCCTGTTCGTTCTGCAACATCGCCACCGGCAAGCCGCCGGAGGCGCTGGATGTGTTTGAACCGGGCCGGGTGGCGGATGCGGTGCAGAAGCTGGGGCTGAACCACGTGGTGATCACCTCGGTCGACCGCGATGATATCAAGGATGGCGGCGCCGAGCATTTTGCCCAGACCATCCGCGCCGTGCGTCACCGCTCGCCGAATACAACCATCGAAATCCTTACCCCGGATTTCCTGAAGTGCGATCCGTCGGTGCTGGAAACCGTGGTCGAGGCCCGCCCCGATGTGTTCAACCACAATCTGGAAACCGTCCCCGGCCTGTACCCCGAAGTCCGCGCCGGTGCGCGCTATTTCCACTCCCTGCGCCTGCTGCAGCGGGTCAAGGAACTGGACCCGTCCATGTTCACCAAATCCGGCATCATGGTCGGCCTGGGTGAGGATGCCCAGGCGGTGAAACAGGTGATGGACGACATGCGCGCGGCCGATGTCGATTTCCTGACCATTGGCCAGTATCTGCAGCCGACGCCCAAACACCATGCGGTGGACCGGTTTGTGACGCCCGAAGAATTCAAGACTTATGAGAAAGCCGCCTATGGCAAGGGATTCCTGATGGTCTCGGCGACGCCGCTGACGCGCTCCTCCTACCACGCGGGCGATGACTTTGCGCGGCTGCGCGAGGCCCGCAACAAGAAACTGGGCCTTGCATGACGCCCGAGCGTTTGGCGCGGCTGACAAGGCTGCGCCATGCCCTGCATCGAATCCCCGAGGTTTCAGGCGCCGAGGAGAAAACCGCTGCCATGGTGGCGGACTATCTGCGCCGTTACGAACCGGATCAGCTGCTGACGGGACTGGGAGGGCATGGAATTGCAGCGGTCTATGAGGGCCGGTCAGATGGCCCCACAGTCCTGATCCGCAGCGAGCTGGACGGGCTGCCGATCGAAGAGCTGTCGGATCAGCCCTATCGTTCCATCCATGCGGGCCGCGGCCATCTTTGTGGTCATGACGGTCATATGGCGATGGTTGCCGCACTGGCGGAGGATCTCTCAGCCAACCGTCCCGCAAGGGGCCGTGCCGTGCTGCTGTTCCAGCCGGCCGAGGAAACCGGCCGGGGCGCCGCAGCAGTGATTGCCGATCCCGCTTTTGCGCAGATCGCGCCCGACTATGCGTTTTCGCTGCACAACCTTCCGGGGCTGCCGGTGGGGCAGGTGGCGTTGTGTTCCGGTCCTGCCAATTGCGCGTCGCGCGGGATGCGGATCAAGCTGAACGGCAAGACATCACATGCCGCCGCGCCGCAGGACGGGGTGTCGCCGGCCGGCGCCATCGCGCAGCTTTTGCCCGCCCTTGCAGGTTTGAGCAGCAGCGCTGAGCTGGGGGCGGAGTTTGCCCTGGTCACCGTGACACATGCCCGGCTGGGCGAGGCCACGTTCGGCATCGCGCCGGGATACGGTGAAGTTTGGGCCACATTGCGCACAGTCACGGATGCCCGCATGGAGCGGCTGATATCTGATGCCTCGGCGCTAGTGGCACTGGCCTGCGCTGCAGAAGGGCTGGCATTCTCAACCGGGTTCGATGACGTATTTGACGCCTGTGCCAACCATCCCGACGCGGTCGCCGTTCTGCGCGCTGCTGCCACAGCGGCGGGGTGTCCGGCACAAATGCAGGACGTGCCCCGGCGCTGGTCCGAAGATTTCGGCAAGTTTGCCAAGCAGGCAAAAACCGCGATGTTCTGGCTCGGCTCCGGCACGGATCAGCCGCAGTTGCACAATCCGGATTACAACTTCCCGGATGCGGCGATCCCGGCTGGGGCCGGGATCTTTCTTCAAACAGTCAGAAACCTGCTGGGCTGAGGGCTACTTCAGCAGCGCGTCGACAACGGCAACCGCACCGATGATCGCGAGGGTGTCCTTGACGACTTCGAAGATTTGGTTGTCCTTTCGCACATAGCGGTGCCCCTCGCGCGGTGGCTCCAGCCCCCAGCGGCTGTAGTCGTCAACATAGACCCAATCGTCACCGCGGATGCGGCCGCCATACCGGTCATGATCATGATCATCGTCATGGTCGTGGCCGTGCTTGGCGTGATGGCGTTTCTTCACCTGGCCGGGGGCATAGTGAGCGGCGCTGTTCTTGTGGCCCGGTGCCCATTTCGGCGGCCCGGCATGGGAGGCGGCGGGGGCAAAGGCGAGGCTCGTGGCCGCCGCAGCGGCTGCCATCAGAAACTTCTGCATTGCGGATCTCCTGTGATCTCTGCGTTTGGAGTCCAGATGAGCGAGCCGGCCGGAAAAGGCAAATCGGCTGCGCCGGAATGCGCCGGCTCCGGGTAAAAACCGGCGGACCAGCGCCGGCTCCCGGTCGCGCGCAGGTTCCTGCAATCTGTGGCTTTTTCGCACGAAACCCGCAGCAGGCTGCAGGGACGGTGTACAGGGGGTGCACAGGCGGTGCACGCAGGGTGCTGCCCCTTTCAGACGGGATCAGCCCTCGTCTGTGAACCGCACCTTGCCAATGTGCGGCAGGTTCCGGTTGCGCTGCGCGTAGTCGATCCCGTAGCCCACGACAAATTCGTCCGGGATTTCAAACCCCACCCAATCCGAGCGGAAATCCACCTCGCGCCGGGATGGCTTGTCCAACAGCGCAATGGATTTCAGCCGCGCAGGATTGCGGCTTTGCAGCAGATGGGTCACGTGGTTCAGCGTGTGGCCGGTGTCGACGATATCCTCGACCACTAGCACATCGCGCCCTTCAATGGCGCCGCGCAAGTCTTTGAGAATGCGCACTTCCCGGCTGCTTTCCAACGCGTCGCCGTAGGAAGACGCCTCCAGGAAATCAACCTCGATCGGCAGGTCCAGCTCACGCACCAGATCGGCGATGAACACAAAGCTGCCGCGCAGCAGGCCAACCACGACCAGCTTGTCGGTATCGCCGAATTCGGCCTGAATTTCTCCGCAAAGCTCTTCGATCCGTGCTGCAATGGCCTTGGCCGAGATCATCACATCAATGACATATGGACGCTGTGACATGGCTGCCCCCTTGAATTTTCCGCGCGTACATAGGACATGACGCGGCACAATTGTAGCAGAAAAACAGCAGGCCGATGCCCACACACTCGGAAACCCGCCAGATGCCGTATTCCGCGCAGCAGATGTACAATCTGGTGGCCGATGTCGCGCAATACCCGAATTTCCTGCCCTGGTGCGCTGCAGCCCGTATCCGCAGCCGCGCACCGCTGGGGGAGGCCGAGGTGATGGAGGCGGATCTGGTGATCTCCTTCAAAGTGTTCCGTGAACGCTTCGGCAGCCGGGTGACGCTGTATCCGGGCGAGCGCAGGATCGATACCGAGTATCTGGACGGCCCGTTCCGCTATATGAAATCCCACTGGATATTCGCGCCGCGGGAAGACGGCACCTGCGATGTGTCCTTCTATGTCGATTTCGAGTTCAAAAACGCGGTGCTGCAGGGGATCATAGGCGTAGTGTTCAATGAGGCGATGCAGCGGATCGTGCGCGCCTTTGAGCGCCGCGCGGCGGAACTGTACAGGTAAGGCCGGGCAGGCCGGCCCCCTATTGACCTAAAGCCGGCTTCAAGCTGTATCACCGCAGGACATGCAACTATCCAACGGAAGGAACGGCTCGTAATGGATCAGGATTTCTGGCAGGCACGGTGGCGCGATAACCGCATCGGTTTTCATGAAGCGGCACCTAACTCCCTTTTGGCACGACATTTTACCCGGCTTGGTCTGCAGGCCGGGCAGTCGGTCTTTGTGCCGCTTTGCGGCAAGGCACTGGATCTGGACTGGCTGGTTGGCACAGGTTTGCGCGTGACAGGCGTCGAGTTCAATCAGGGAGCGGTGGAAGAGGTGTTTGAGCGCCAGGGGCTGGTACCGCAGGTGGCGAAGACGGGCGCCCTCACACGGTATCAGGCCGGACCGCTGACCCTGTACGCCGGGGACTTTTTTACTCTGACAGGGGAGCATCTTGCGCCGGTGGATGCAGTTTACGACAGGGCGGCGCTGGTTGCGGTTAAACCTGAAGATCGAAAGACATATGCGGCGCATCTCAACCGGATTTCAGGCACAGAAAAACAGCTGTTGATCGGGTTCGATTATGACCAGTCCCTGATGGAAGGGCCGCCGTTTTCGGTGCCGGGGCCAACCGTGCAGGCGCTTTATCAGGGCAGCCATGACATCACCCTGATCGAGGAACGTGCCGCGGACGGCCATATCGGCGAACGCTGCAACGCGCTGGAGCAAGCCTGGCTGCTGAAACCCCGGCGCTGAAGCCGCCGATTGAAACAGAAAACGGGCCCCCCAAGGGACCCGTCTGGTGCCAATATTGCACCGTCTGCCGTGAGTGGTGGCATTCGTCATCGCCGGGGTCAGCTGTTCATGTCATATGCGCGCTCACCGTGAACTGAAAGATCGAGGCCATTGGTCTCACTTTCAAGATCGACGCGCAGGGATGTGATCGCAGCGGAGACTTTCACCAGCACGATGGTCACAACAATCGTGAAAATACCGACAATCACCAGCCCGCCCAGCTGCGCAGCCCAGCTGCCGGCGCCGAAGACCGCAATCATCAGGGTGCCGAAGATGCCGCCGACGCCATGCACGGCAAACACATCCAGCGTGTCGTCGATCTGCATCTTGTTGCGCACCAAGTTGACCATCTCTTGGCACAGCACGCCGGCAATGGCCCCGATGATCAGTGCTTCCACCGGGCCGACAAAGCCGGAAGCCGGGGTGATCGAGGCAAGGCCGGCAATGGTGCCGGTGACCAGACCCACCAGCGACGCCTTGCCGTATTTGATCTTTTCCCACAGCGCCCAGCTGAGCGAGGCGGTGGCGGCTGAAAGATGTGTTGCGGTCAGTGCCATCGCAGCACCTCCGTCCGCGGCCAGTTGCGAGCCGCCATTGAAGCCGAACCAGCCGACCCAGAGCATCGCGGCGCCGATCATCACATAGCCGGGGTTGTGCGGCGGAATGCTGCGGTTTTTGCGCGGGCCAAGGTAAAAGGCGATGATCAGTGCCGCGATACCTGCGGTCTCATGCACTACGATGCCGCCGGCAAAGTCCTTGACGCCGATCGCGCCGAAAATGCCGCCATCCGCCAGGAAGCCGCCGCCCCAGATCCAATGCACCACAGGCGCGTAGCACAGCAGCATCCAAAGGCCCGAGAAGACGAGGATAAAACCAAAGCCCACGCGTTCCACATAGGCGCCTACAATCAGCGCGGGCGTGATAATGGCAAATGTCATCTGAAAGGCAAAGAACAGAACCTCGGGCAAAGTGTCGGACAGGCTGTCGGCGGTCACGCCGTTCAGGAACAGCTTGTCCAGCCCGCCCCAGAGGCCCGATGTGCCGCTGCCAAAGGCAATTGTATAGCCGAATGCGAGCCACAGGACGCTCATCAAACAGGCAATGGCATAGCAGTGCATGAACACGCTGAGCACATTGCGGGCACGCACCAGCCCGCCGTAAAACAGGGCCAGCCCTGGCAATGTCATGAAGAGGACCAGGGCCGTGGCCACAATGATCCATGCGGTATCCGCTCCGTTCATCCGAGTGTTCCTTCCCCTCAAAAACCGTTGGCCACAGGAGAAAGCCGTTCAAATGCGCAGAAAAAAGAAGCAGAGGTGCGGAAGCCGCCCAAATCGGGGGCTTTTTTGCAAGTGCTGATTTTTTGGGCGGGCATTTGCCGCTGCTGCCCGGAATGCGGCCGGTTTACGAAATCGCCTGGCGTAGCAGAGCCAGCGCATGTTCGCGCGTGGCGCTGCGCACATTGGCGCGACCGATGGCGCCGAACTCCAGCGTTTCGGTGACTGGTGGCTGGCCTGCTCGGCACAGGCCAAAGCATACGCGGCCTTCGGGTTTGAACTCGGAACCGCCGGGGCCGGCAATGCCGGTGACGGACACCGCCAGGGTAACCCCAGCATGTGCCAGCGCGCCTGCCGCCATTTCGGCCGCGACCTGTTCGCTGACTGCGCCATGCGCCTCGAGCGTTTCTGCGCGCACCCCCAGCATCCGCATTTTTGCGGTATTGGAGTAGGTGACAAAGCCGCAGTCCACCACGGCAGAGGACCCCGGCACCTCGGTCAGGGCGGCGGCAATCATGCCGCCTGTGCAGCTTTCGGCGGTGGCTATGGTGATGCCTGCGGCGCTGGCGTGGGCGATCAGTTCTGCGGTGTCGATGGTCATAGTCCAAGCACCCCATGCGAAATTCCGGCCAGCAGGGCCACACCGATGGCGGCCATGATACCGGCAATGACATCATCCATCATGACACCAAACGGCCCCTCCTGACGGTCGGCCCAACCAACCGGGCCGGGTTTAAGAATGTCGAACAGGCGAAACAGCAGGAAGGCGGCAACCCAGCCGGGCCAGAGAGCGGTGACAGGCAACCCGTGCAGCCAGGCGGGCAGCGAAACTGCCCAGATTGCGATCCATTGGCCTGCAACTTCATCCACTACAATTTCCGAGGGGTCATGATCGGTGCTTCCCTTGGTCATACAGGCGGTGGCCCAGATGCCTGCCGGGTTGCAGACCAGTGTTGCCAGTGCCAGCAGGGGAAAGCCGCCCAGCTGGTGCAGCCCATAGGCCAGCGGCAGCGCCGCCAGCGAACCCCAGGTGCCGGGCGCGGGCCGCAAATAGCCCACACCGCAGACCGTGCCGATCAGCTGCGCCGCGGTCATGGTTTCACCAGCGCTGCGGTGGCCAGTGCGGCGATGCCCTCACCCCGGCCGGTGAAGCCCAGCCGTTCGGAGGTGGTGGCCTTGATCGACACGCGGTCTGGGGTGACGCCCAAAATCCCGGCCATCACCGCCTGCATTCTATCGGCACGCGGGCCTATCTTGGGGTATTCGCAGACCAGGGTGCAGTCGACATTGGAGAGCGTATATCCCATTTTGCGGGCCAGATTGACCGCATGGCGCAGGAAAATATCGCTGGCGGCACCTTTCCATTGCGGGTCCGAAGGTGGGAAGTGTCGCCCAATGTCACCCTGCGCAAGAGCGCCATAGATAGCATCCGTCACCGCGTGCATGCCCACATCGGCGTCGGAGCGGCCCTGCAGAGTCTTCTCGTGCGGGATCTCTACCCCGCAGAGGATCACACCGTCGCCGGGGCCGAACCGGTGCACGTCGTAGCCGTTGCCAAGCCTGATATCCATCTGTGCCCCCAGAATGCGTTCCGCCCGGGCAAAATCCTCGGGGCGGGTGATTTTGATATTGTCCGGCTCGCCTGGAATGATGCGGACGTCAAGCCCTGCCGCGCGCGCGACCTCAACGTCATCCGCAGCGCCGCCGGGGTGGGCGTCGTGGGCAGCGAGGATCGCGCCGTACCGGAACCCTTGCGGGGTCTGCGCCGCAAACAAGCCGCTGCGGTCCTGGCTGCCGGTCACGCTGCCCTCTGCGCCGGTCCACAGCGCGTCAGTCACCGGAAGGGCCGGAGCTGCGGCCGGGCATTTATCCAAGGCGCTGATAATGCTGTGGATCAGGTCGCTGCTGACACAAGGGCGGGCAGCGTCGTGGATCAGCACCTTGTCTACGCTGTTCTGTTGCAGCGCCCTTAGCCCGTTGACCACCGACGCCGCACGTTCGGTCCCGCCTTCGGCAAGGATCAGGCCGGGTTTTTGCGAAAACTCATCCCAAGCCTGATGATCGTCTGCCGAAAGCACAAGCACGGTGAGATCCACACCTGCTTTTTCGAAGGCGTCCAGTGTCCAATCGATCACCCGCCGGGTTTTCAGCGGACGCCATTGTTTCGGCGTGCCGCCGCCTGCACGGGTGCCGCGGCCGGCGGCGACGATCAGGGCTGCTGTGGTCATGCGGGCCTCTTGATAAGTTCGGCATTTGTTTATGAGGTGGCGCCGGGATAGGCAATCACCCCGCGGAATGCGCCTAAAAAATAGGCAAATGATGATTTGCTGTGTCTTGCAAGGGGCAGTTTCATTGCTGCATAGCAAAAGCTTCGGGTAAATACCTCTCAATTGCACAAGGATTAGGCAGTTGTCCTTCACGCTTGGAACCACTTCCATGTCGCCGCCGATCGCCCTGGCACCGATGGCTGGAATCACCGACCGGCCGTTCAGGGATCTGGTCCGCTCTTTCGGGGCCGGGCTGATGGTGAGCGAGATGGTGGCAAGTCAGGAGATGGTGCAGGCCAAGCCAGGTGTGCGCGAGCGGGCGGAACTGAGCGCGGATGTGGAAAACACAGCGGTGCAGCTTGCAGGGCGCGATGAATACTGGATCGCCGAGGCCGCCCGGCAGGTCGCAGGGCAGGGCGCGCGGATCATCGACATCAACATGGGCTGCCCGGCGAAAAAGGTGACCAATGGCTATTCCGGGTCAGCCCTGTTGAAGACGCCGGACCATGCACTGCGGCTGATCGAGGCTGTTGTTGGAGCCGTGGATGTGCCGGTGACGCTGAAGACCCGGCTGGGTTGGGACGGCAATTGCTTGAATGCGCCGGATGTGGCGCGCCGGGCCTGCGCGGCAGGCGTGCAGATGGTCACGATCCATGGCCGGACCCGCTGCCAGTTCTACAAGGGGGCGGCGGATTGGACGGCGATCCGGGCGGTGAAGGATGCAGTCAGCGTTCCGCTGCTGGCCAACGGGGATATTGTGGACACGGCATCCGCACGCCGGGCGCTGGAACTGTCCGGCGCTGACGGTGTGATGATCGGGCGCGGTGCGGGAGGCAAGCCCTGGCTGCTGGCCGAAGTGGCGCATGAACTGTGGGGAACGCCGGCGCCGAAAGTGCCGGAAGGCGATGCGCTGATCGCAATGGTTTCAGAGCATTATCGGGCGATGCTCGATTTTTACGGGCTGGATCTGGGCATACGCGTCGCGCGCAAGCATCTGGGCTGGTACATGGATGAGGCCGGAACCGGTCCTGCAATGCGCCGTGCTGTGCTGACAGAAAAGGACCCGGAACACGTGCTTGCGCTGCTTCCCGAGGCGCTGACCGCGCAACAGCCGGAGGCCGCCGCATGATGGACAGCGCTGCCCTTTGGGCCTCTTTGCCGGTGCCTGCGTTTCTGATCGATGCCCGGGACAAGATCGCCGATGTGAATGCGGCTGGCGAGGGGTTCCTGAATACCTCGCGCAAGGCGCTGGTAGGGCAACCGGTTTGGGATGCGCTGGCCATTGATGCACCCATTGAGGTGGCCTTTGCCCGTGCGCGGATGCAGGGCACGCCGCTGTTCGTGAATGACATCGACGTCGGATCTGGCAGCCGGGCGCCGCTGCAATGCGGGGTTCAGATTGCGCCGCTGCATGGGCAGGAGGGGGTGATGCTGCTGATGGTCACTCCGCGGGAGCTGGCCGGGCGGATGATCCAGACCCATTCCGCCAAATCCGCTGCCGCCTCGGCCATTGGCATGGCAGAGATGCTGGCGCATGAGATCAAAAACCCGTTGGCCGGCATCACCGGGGCGGCGCAGCTTTTGAGCATGAACCTGAGTTCTGATGATTTGGAGCTGACCGAACTGATTGTCAGCGAAAGCCGCCGGATTGTGAAATTGCTGGATCAGGTTGAGCAATTCGGCAACCTGACCGGGCCGGCGTTCAAGCCGGTGAACCTGCACGATGTGCTGGACCGGGCGCGGCGCTCGGCGCTGCTGGGGTTCGGCGCCCGCATGACCATTTCGGAAAACTATGATCCCTCGCTGCCATTGGCCTGGGGGGATGCGGACCAACTGCTGCAAGTGGTGCTGAATTTACTCAAGAACGCCTCGGAAGCCGCTGGTTTGAAGGGGGGAAGTATTTCTATTCGCACTTTCTATGAACATTCCTTCCGGCTGCGCCGAAGTGATGGAACCGGCAAGCTGCTGCCGTTGCAGATTGAAATTTGCGATGATGGGCCGGGGTTGCCGGAGAAGATCAAGGATGACATTTTCGACCCGTTTGTGTCGGGCCGGGAGAATGGCACCGGGCTGGGCCTTGCATTGGTGAGCAAGATCATTTCGGAGCATAATGGCTGGATATCCGTAAGCTCGGTTCCCGGGCGCACGGTGTTCCGGCTGTCGCTGTCGCGCGTTCCGCGTGACAGAAAACCGCAGGAGAGCTGATCCATGGACGGCACCGTACTGGTCGCAGATGACGACCGCACCATCCGCACCGTTCTGACCCAGGCGCTGACGCGCGCGGGCTGCAAGGTGCATGCGACCTCTTCGCTTACCACGCTGATGCGATGGGTGGCAGAGGGCAAGGGTGATGCAGTTATTTCGGATGTCATGATGCCGGACGGGAACGGGTTGGAAATGCTGCCCAAAATCCGGGCGGACCGGCCGGGTCTGCCGGTGATTGTGATTTCGGCGCAGAATACCATCATGACTGCGATCAAGGCGGAGGAGGCCGATGCCTACGACTATCTTCCGAAACCGTTTGATCTTCCGGAGCTGATGAAGCGCACGGCCAAAGCATTGGCGTCCAGGCGGGTGGCGCCTGTAGCGGCAAAGGCCGAGTCGCAAGATCATCCGGAAGAGCTGCCGCTGATTGGCCGCAGCGAGGTGATGCAGACGCTGTACCGGCTGATCGCGCGGGTGATGAATACGGAACTGCCGCTGTTGATCACTGGTGAAAGCGGCACTGGTAAATCACTGATCGCGCAGGCCATTCACGACTTTTCCGACAGACGGACTTTGCCCTTCGTTCATGCTGATGCCGCGGCATTGATCGAGCTGGAAGGGCCGGCGCGGCTGCTGGCTCAGGCCAAGGGCGGCTCGCTGGTGATAGATGAACTGGCCGACCTGCCGGAAGAGGCCCAGGCGCGACTGGTGCGGATGATGGACACACCGGGCGACCACGCGCCGCGGTTCATCGCCTCCAGTCAGAAAGATCTGGCCGCGGCGATGGAGGCCGGGGAGCTGCGCCAGGATCTCTACTACAGGATTTGCGGCACTGCGCTGCATGTGCCCGCGCTGCGCGAGCGGGTGGAAGACATACCGCTGCTGGCGGAGCATTTTTTGATCCGGGCCGAAAACGAAGGCGCGCCGCACCGCGAGCTGAGTGAAGGCGCGCGGGACGTGCTGCGCCATTTCGGCTGGCCTGGCAACGTGCGCCAGCTGGAAAACACCGTCAGGCGGCTGGCGCTGACAGCCCGCGGCGAGGAAATCAGCCAGGCAGATGCGGCAGCGGTGCTGGGGCCGCAGAACGGGCCGGAGCCTGCGACGGCGGGGCTTGCCAATGAAAAACTGTCGGAGTCGGTGGCCCGCCACCTGCAGCGCTATTTCGATCTGCATGGCGATTTGCTGCCGCCGCCGGGGCTCTACATGCGGCTGCTGCGCGAGGTGGAAACGCCGCTTATCGAAATCGCGCTGGCGGCGACCGGCGGCAATCAGGCGAAATGCGCCGAATTGCTGGGGATCAACCGGAATACTTTGCGAAAGAAGATCACGGATCTGGATATTGAGGTGACACGCCGCCGTAAGCTGATGTAATATCGCCACAGAAATGTGGCCTTGCTGTGAATTTCCTAGGCAGGGCCACGAGATATGGCGGTGACTCGCAAAGAGTCACACATCAGGATGAGGGCAGTCAGTGGCGCATAAGTCACATCTGAGGGCGGCATACGGGCCTTTTGCGGCCTTGGACCGGTGGCGGAGAACCCGCCGGGCGCGCAATATCGGTACCATTGGCCTGGTTCTGCTGGGACCGGTGCTGGCCTTGGCGACTTTTTTCATCATCGGCCCGTTGGGGCAGGGGGCATCCTCCAGACCGCTGCGGCTGATTCTGTTGGCAGATCTGGTTTACATCCTGACCATTGCGGCGTTGGTGATGGCGCAGATCGTCCGGCTGTTTGCGGCCCGGCGCTCCAAATCGGCGGGTTCCCGGCTGCACTTGCGGCTGATCGGGGCCTTTGGATTTCTGGCGCTGATCCCCACCGTCATCGTTGCCGTATTCGCCGTGCTGACGGTAAATGTCGGGCTTGAGGGCTGGTTTTCCCAGCGGGTGCGGCAGGTGATCGGCAGTTCACTGGCTGCGGCGGAAGCGTATCAGGCGCAGCAGAAAAACGACCTGACCGAAGATGCCCGCGCGCTGGCGCGCTACTTGGACAACAGCCGTGCCCGGAGTTTTTTCATCAATGACGCTGAGCTGCGTCTGGTGCTGTCACAAGGCCAGCTGCAGATCCAGCGCGGGCTGCGCGAGGCGTATATCGTCGACAGTGCTGGCCTGATCCGGGCGCGCGGCGAGCGGTCTTACGAGTTCGACTTTGAGAAGCCGAACGACCGCCAGATCAGTGCCGCCCGCGAGGATGGCTTCCTGCTAATCGAGGACTGGAGAGATAGTGAGTTCCGCGCGCTGGTGCGGCTGGAGGCGTTTGTCGACCGGTTTCTCTACATCAGCCGTGATGTGGACGGGGAGCTTCTGAATCTTCTGGATGACACCCAGGAAACCGCGCATCTGTATCAGCAGCTGGAAAGTGAGCGCGGAAGGGTGCTGTTTGAATTTGCGCTGCTCTATATCGGTTTTGCTGTGATCCTGATCCTCGCGGCGATGTGGCTGGGCATGTGGTTTGCCGAGCGTTTGTCGCGCCCGGTCGGGCGTCTGACAGTGGCGGCGCAACGGGTTGGATCCGGCAACCTGGATGTGCAGGTGCCGATTGATGACGGTGGCGATGAAATCTCGCAATTAGGCCAGTATTTCAATCAGATGACGCGCGAACTTAAGGCGCAGCACGGCCGCCTTCTCGACAATACCCGGCAAATCGAACGCCGCCGCCGCCTGTTTGATTCCGTGTTGTCATCGGTGACGTCCGGAGTTGTTGGGCTGGACGCCGCCGGGCGTGTCACCTTTGTGAACCGGTCGGCTGAGCGGCTTTTGGACTGGCAGGAGGATCAGCAATCCCTGGCCTTGTCGGTGGCGGTGCCGGAGTTCGGGCCGCTGTTTGTCGAATTGGTGGAAACCAGCGCCGAGGTGGTACAGGAGGAAATCAAAGTCTCCCGTCAGGGCCGGCTGGAAAACCTGCTGGTGCGGATGTCGCTGCGCCGGTCGGAACAGGGGCGGCTGGAAGGCTATGTGGTGGCGTTTGACGATGTGACCGATCTTGTCAGCGCTCAGCGGATGGCGGCCTGGGGCGATGTGGCGCGCCGGATTGCCCACGAGATCAAAAACCCGCTGACTCCGATCCAGCTGAGCGCGGAGCGGATCAAACGCAAATTTGCGCCCAAGCTGGGAGAAGAAAACAGCGACCAGCTGCAATCAATGACCGATGTGATTGTGCGCCAGACCAATGATCTGCGCAGGATCGTTGATGAATTCTCGAAATTCGCCCGCATGCCGGAACCGGAGCGGCGCGAAGAAGATCTGGTTCAGTTGCTGCGGGATGCGGTCATCCTGCAGCAGCAGGGCCAGCCAGGTGTCCGGATCAAGGCAGAACTGCCAGCAGCAGCCATGCCTTCCGATCTGGATGCCACCATGATTGGCCAAGCGTTGACCAATCTAATCAAAAACGCAGGCGAAGCCATTGAAAGCCTGAAGATAAAGAAAAAACCGCAAGGGCTGGTGCCGGAGATCCGGGTGATGGCAGCCAAGGCGGGCAATTTCTACGAAATCCGTATTGCCGACAACGGCATCGGCTTGCCCGAAGACCGGGCCCGGCTGTTCGAGCCTTATGTGACTACGCGGGATGCGGGCACCGGGCTGGGGCTGTCGATCGTTAAGAAAATCATCGAAGAGCACGGGGGCACGCTGACGCTGGAAGATGCCCCGGTATTCGAGGGGCACGCGCATTACGGCGCCATGGCGGTAATCCGCCTGCCTGCCGTGAACCGGACGGCGGCGCCAAACAAGAGCACAGTGAAAGCAGGTCTGACATGAGTGACATTCTGATTGTAGACGACGAGCGCGACATCCGCGAACTGGTCTCGGACATTCTGGAGGATGAAGGCTACGCCACCCGCAAGGCGGCCAATTCCGACGAATGCATGGCCCGTTTGGACGAATCCGAGCCGGCCCTGATGATTTTGGACATCTGGCTGAAGGACAGCCAGATGGACGGTATCGATATCCTAAAGGCGGTTAAACGCGACAACCCGGAGATCCCGGTGGTGATCATTTCCGGCCATGGCAACATCGAAATTGCTGTCGCGGCGATCAAGCAGGGGGCCTATGACTTTATCGAGAAGCCCTTTAACATCGACCAGCTGATGGTGGTGATCCGCCGTGCGATGGAAACCTCGCGCCTGCGCCGGGAGAATTCGGATCTCAAGCGCAGGGATACCGGTCCGGCGGAAATGATCGGAACCTCTGCGTCGTTCCGGACACTGATAAGCCAGCTGGACAAGGTGACCAAGTCAAACGGCCGGGTGATGCTTACAGGCCCGGCCGGCTGCGGCAAGGAAATTGCCGCGCGCTACATCCATGCCAATTCAAACCGGGCCTCCGCCCCCTTTATCACGGTGAATTGTGCCAGTATCGAACCCGACCGGATGGAAGAGGTTCTGTTCGGCCGCGAGTCGTCCGAGCGCGGGGTGGAACCCGGGCTGCTGGAACAGGCCCATGGCGGTGTGGTGTTCTTTGACGAAGTTGCCGATATGCCGCTCGGCACCCAATCCAAGATTCTTCGGGTGCTGGTGGATCAGCAATTCCAACGGGTCGGCGGCTCGGACAAGGTCCGGGTCGATCTGCGGGTGGTGTCGGCAACCAACATGAACCTCGATGCTGAAATTGAGGACGGCCGCTTCCGTCAGGAGCTGTATCACCGGCTGAATGTGGTGCCGGTTGCGGTGCCCTCGCTGGCGGATCGGCGCGAGGATATTCCGCTGCTGGCCGGCTATTTTATCGCCCAGTTCAACGAGGCCCAGGGGCTGCCGCTGCGGGAGCTGACTGAAGAGGCAGTGGCGCTGATGCAGACCATGCTGTGGCCTGGCAATGTTCGCCAGCTCAAGAACCTGGTGGAGCGGGTGCTGATTCTCGGCGATGGCAGCGGTCCGATCGAGGCCAAGGATTTGCCGCGCGAAGAAGACAAGCCGCAGGAAGAAGGCCGGGTGGTCCTGTCCGGGGCGCTGGCGACATTGCCACTGCGCGAGGCGCGGGAGGCGTTTGAACGTGAATACCTGCTGACCCAGATCAACCGTTTTGGCGGCAATATCAGCCGCACGGCGTCTTTTGTCGGCATGGAGCGTTCAGCACTGCACCGTAAGTTGAAGTCGCTGGGGGTTGTGACCTCCAACAAGGCGGGCGCCCGTGTGGCGCATGTGGAGGCCGAGGAGGAGCAGGCTTGACCAAGCCGCCATTGCGCCCGGAACTTCCGGGCGCGGGCGGTTTTGCATCGCCGGTTTAGAACAGGTCCTGGCGGACCGGATTCAGCGCGAAATGGACCTGTGCGGCCAGTTGCAACTGGCTGATGGCATCACTGGGAACAGTTGCGGGCAGACCTGATTGGCGCGCCCAATTCGCCAGCTGCTTGCGCGATGCCGGACCGAACTGGCCGTCAATGGCGATTCCCGACCCCAGCTGGCGCAGGATGTATTGGGTGCCTGCGGCGACGTCTGTTTCGGCCATGCCGGACAACAGCTCCCGCGCTGCGGCGCTTGCATCGGGGTTATTCAACGCCATCGCCTTGCCCGCCCGCGCGGCGGCGGCATGGGCGGGGATCCGGTCCGGCAGGCTGTTGAGGGCAACCCAGGCACCATTGGCGCCGCCCCAGGCGTCGCCACGCGACAGCCCCATGTCATACCATTCCAGCGCTTCGGCTGCGTCGCTGCCTGGCAGGTCGCCGTTCATGATCATCCGGCCGATTTCAGCCGGCGCATGGGGGTGGCCCAGCTGTGCTGCTTCGGCAAACAGCGCGCGCGCCTGTTCCTTGTCTACTGTCTGGCCCGCGCCGCCATCGCGGTACACATAGCCAAGGTTGGCAGTGCCATAGATATCGCCGCGCCCGGCAGAGGCCTGCAGGTAGGAAAAGCCGCGTTCCGGCTGCGCCAGTTCATCCCCGCTCCACAGAAAGAAAACCCCCAGCTCATTCATTGAATAAGTATGGCCCAGCTCCACTGCCCGGCTGAGCAGGTCAAAGCCGCGCTGCTTTTCTTCCGGCGTGCCGCTTTTGCGCAAAAGCCGCTTGCCGCGGGCGTGCATCGAGAAGGGGTCGCCCGCCTCGATCCCCTTTTCCCACAAAGCAAAGGCCTTGTCCGGGTTATAGGGAATGGGCACAGTTTCGCGGTCGACATTCGGGGTGACATGCAGATAAGCGACCGCGTTGTAGGCGCGGACATGGTTCAGTTCCGCTGCCTTTTCAAAGGCCTCATAGGCTTCGATCAAGCGCCCTTGGCCCTGCAGAGCGCGGCCAAGCTGATAGTGCAGTCGGCCGATTTCCGGCGCGGCCCCGACGGCGTCACGGCAGGCAGCCTCGGCCTCCTTGAGGTTGATTTCATTGGGGTAACGGTACAGGCCAACCCCCTGCAAATCCAGTAAATCACCGGCTTCTAGGTCGCATTGCCGGGCGATCATTTCCAGATTCACGGTCACGTCGCGCACCGCGCCGGCTTGGGCCAGGCGCAGCACCATCCGGTCTTTACGGACCTGACCGCCGTCTTTGCGGGCAGGAAGTTCGGTCAGTTTCGGCGCGTAGCTGAGGCTGAGACCGGTACTGTCCCCGGTTTGCAGCGACGTCACCCCGGAGGAGGGCGATTCAACAATCGACACCGTGGTTCCGGCGCGGACATAGGGGCTGATTTCCGGCGCCAATTCCAGCGCGCGGCCCAAGGGGATTTTCACCGACAGTTCGGCGGGCATCCGGTCAAGGCTGGCCACTTCGGTTTCGGATTCAGCCTTGGCAATGTTCAATGACCGCTCTGCCGGGCGCAGGTAGACCTTCTGCATCAGCGTCGAGCTTTCCCAAGGCACCTGGGTGTTGCCGGTCGCCGCATAGACGTCGCCGCGTATTGCGGAAAGAACGGTCATCGCATCTTCGTCAGGCCGGTCCGGAAAATGCCGCACGACTGAGGCGGTATAGGGGCTGTTGCCGCCAGGCTCGCCATCCAGCGCCGTGGCGCCGGGCGACGTGGAAAATGCCACCAAAGTGTTGAGCGGCGGGCGGAACACGTCGAACCCTTCGCGCGCTTCATAAAGCTGGGCGCCGACCTCGGCGTTGAGCTTGGCGTCTGGCACCGGGTTGTCGCGGCAGGAATCCAGCATCAGGATCTGGCTGCCCGCCTTGCCGCCGAGAATGGCAGAGACACGGTCAAGGGTGACCGACTGAAAGGGCAGATCGTGAATGCCTGTAAGCTCCGCATCGCTGGTCAGCAGGTAATTGCGCCGCCCCAGCTGGATACCGTGGCCTGCATAATAGAAGAACACCTGGCTGCCGTCGCGGATGTTCAGAGCGGCCTGGCGCAGCAGCGCTTCAAACCCGCGCTTGTCCAGGTCATAGCCCTCGTAAACCGTGTAGCCGAAGGAGCTGAGCATTTCTGCCATTGCCTTGGCGTCCTGGCGGGTGTTGGTCAGGTCGGTGACGTGGTCATAATCCTGAATGCCGATCACGATGGCGGTTTCTGAAGCCTTGCCCCGTTCGCTGGTTTCATAGGCCGCCTGGGCAGCCGAGGACAGCAGCAGTGCTGTACCGGTCAAAAGGGCTGCTGCAAGGGAGGGGAATCTAGACAGATGGGGGATCATGGCAGCGCCCGGGATTAACCCCAGCCTCCGCCGCCGCCGGACCCGCCGCCGCCGCCGCCGGAGCCACCACCGCCGGAGCCACCACCGCCGCCAGCTCCGCTGCCCGACCCGGGGTCACTGCCTCGATAGGCGGGTTCAGGCGCTTCTTCTGCCGGGATGACCGGGGCCCTGGTGGCCGCCGCAGGTGCCGGCCGCGCTGACGGTGTGATATAAGTTGCAGGTGCAGACGCCGGGGCTGCCGTTGGAGGCGGGGCAATCGGAGCCACTGGCTCACAGGCTGCTGTCACAGCTGCAAGAGGGAGCGCGGCAAACAGGAAATGTATCCGCATCGGGTACCTTTCTCTATGAAATACTGGTCACAAACAATCCGGGACCAGCTTAGGTGATCTGGTGGCGCAAATCAAAGTTAGCCTGCCGCGCACCGCCGGCAAGGGAGTGAGCCTAACCGTCTGTGCGGATGCTGGTGCTGCCATCCTTGTTGCGCTGCGCGCAGGATGCGTCGCTCAGCGGGGCCAGCTGCGGTCCGGCCACCGCGGCCGGGCTATGGCGGGTGCAGCGTTTCAGCGCGATCTGCTGGTAGCCCTTGGTTGCCATGCAGGATTTCTCCAGACGCTGGCGCAGGGGCTTGTTCACATCCACCGAGTAGATGCCGGCGTCCGCCCAATAACCGGGCCGGTAATAGCAGCTGCCGCCGGAACAGACTGTGCGGCCAGGGTAGAAAACCGGGGGATGCTGGCGGATTTCATTTGCAACGGGCGCCTCCCGCAGTGCCTGTGCCGCACAGCCAAGCTCATCACTTTGCAGGCGGGATACATCCGCCCCCTGCCTGTAGTAAACGGGAACCGGGCCGCAAGCCGCTGTGCCAAGCAGCAGAACCAGGGCCGCCATGATCGACCGATCGTTGCACATACGCAAAGAATGGCTGCAATCAGAGCAAGTTACAATTAAATTGACCGTGAAAGCGGCTTCTGTCATTCACATCGGGCGAAACTCCGCCCGAAATTCCGCCAAGGGACACGCAAATGAAGGTCATTATATGCGGTGCGGGCCAGGTCGGCTGGCAGATCGCCCGCCATCTGTCCGGCGAGCACAATGATGTGACAGTTGTCGACAACAACCCGGACCTGGTGCGGCGGGCGACAGATACATTGGACGTGCAGGGCATTCATGGTTTTGCCTCTTATCCGGATGTGCTGGACCGGGCCGGGGCGCGGGATGCCGACATGATCATCGCGGCCACCCATTCGGACGAGGTCAACATGGTGACCTGCCAGGTGGCGCATTCGGTCTTCAAGGTCCAGCGCAAGATCGCGCGTCTGCGGGCCAAAAGCTATCTGACGGCTATCTATTCCGACCTTTACCAGCGCGAGCATCTGCCGATCGACGTGGTAATCAGCCCCGAGCGGGAGGTGGCGGCAGCGGCAATGCAGCGGCTGTCGGCTCCGGCGGCGTTTGACACCGAGACCTTCATGGGCGGCAAGGCGCAGCTTTTGGGGATTCATATCGACGCCGATTGCCCGGTTGTGAATACGCCGTTGCGGCAGCTGACCGATTTGTTTTCGACGCTGCGCGCGATCGTGGTCGGGGTGCGGCGCGACGGCACTTTGTTTGCGCCGGAACCTGGCGACCAGCTGTTTGTGGGCGACAGCTGCTATGTGTTCAGCCACGCCGATGACGTGCCCCGCACCATCGAAGTGTTCGGCAAGCACGAAAAGCGCCAGGACCGGGTGGTTGTGGTCGGCGGCGGCAACGTCGGCCTGGAAGTGGCCAAGGCGCTGGAGGCCAGCACAACACGGATCCGGGCCAAGATGATCGAACGCGACCGCGCCTGTGCCGAGCGGGCGGCGGAAACCCTGGAGCGCACCATCGTGCTGAACGGCGACGGGCTGGACCGGGCGCTGATGATCGAAGCGGGCATCGAAAAGGCGGACGCGATGCTGGCGGTAACTGATGACGACAAGACCAACATGCTGGCCGCTGTGCGTGCCAAGGCCGAGGGCTGCCCGCTGGCGATTGCGCTGATCAACGACCCGACGCTGGTGCCGCTGCTGCCGCATCTGGGTATCGATGCCTATATCAACCCGCGCTCCACCACCGTCAGTTCAATCCTGCGCCATATCCGCTATGGCCGGGTGCGCCAGGTCTACTCATTGGGCGATGCCGAGGCAGAGATGATCGAAGCCGAGGTGCTGTCGACCTCGCCGATTGCAGGTCAGATGATCCGGGAAACGGATTTCCCCGAAGGCGTGCTGGTCGGCGGGGTGCTGAAAAACGGCGAGATGCTGCGACCCTCGGGACAGATGCGGATCGAGGAGGGCGATGTGATTGCACTCTTTGCGGTGGCGGCCGATGTGCCCGAGGTCGAGCGCCTGCTGCAGGTTTCGATCGACTATTTCTAAGATGCGCCGCCCTGTCAAAGCTCCCATTGGCGTGCTGCGCCTGCCTCTGTTTCTGCTGATCTGGGGCATTGCCTCGCTGGCGATGTGGCTGCCGGCCGTTCATGCGCTGGTGCTGGACGACCATCATACTTCGCGCAGTTTTTTCTATGCCGGTATTGCCGGGCTTATTCTGGTGGTGCTGATCGGCCTGTCGATGGGCAACCGGGTCCCGCGCTACGGGATGCCTGGGCAATTGCTTTCGCTGCTGGCAACCTTCACCGTGCTGCCGTTGTTTCTGGCGGTGCCGGTTCAGGATGCGCTGGTCAGCACCAGGTTTTTGAACGCCTATTTCGATATGGTCAGCGCCATCACCACCACCGGCGCCGACGTTTGGGGCGACCCGGGGCGGCTGCCGCCCAGCGTGCATCTGTGGCGGGCGCTTGTCGGCTGGCTTGGCGGGCTTTTGATGTGGGTGGCCGCGTCAGCGGTGCTGGCGCCAATGTCATTGGGCGGGTTTGAAGTCACGGCCAAAGGGGAACCCGGCGGCGGCATGGCCGGTCCATTGCATATGGAACGGGCAGACCCCCGCCGTCAGCTGGTACTGGTCACCCGCACCTTGGCGCCGGTTTATGCCGGTTTGACGCTTGTACTGTGGCTTTTGCTGATGATCACCGGCGAGCAGGCACTGGCCGGTCTCAGCCATGCGATGTCTGTCATGGCGACCTCGGGGATATCTGCGACTGGTGGCGTCGAGAACGCCGCCAGCGGTCTGGCGGGCGAAATGGTGATGTTCCTGTTCATGCTGTTCGCGTTGTCGCGGCTGACCTTTTCCAGTGACACAGTCACCGCAGGGGAGGGGCGGCTGGACAAAGACCCTGAGTTCCGAACCGGGCTGTTGATCGTCTTTGGAGTGCCGCTGCTGCTGTTCCTGCGCCACTGGGTGGCCGCCTACGAAGTGGACGCCGGTCAAGATCTGCTGCAAGCCTTGCGGGCGCTATGGGGCACCGTGTTTACGGTGCTGTCGTTCCTGTCGACAACCGGTTTTGAAAGCGCTCATTGGGAAGCCGCCCAGGCCTGGTCGGGGCTGGAAACGCCGGGGATGATCCTTCTGGGGCTGGCGGTGTTCGGCGGCGGCGTCGCCACCACTGCGGGCGGGGTCAAACTGCTGCGGGTCTATGCGCTTTACCTCAACGGGCTGCGCGAAATGGAGCGTCTGGTGCATCCCAGCTCGGTGAGCGGTGAAGGCAACCGCACGAAACGGCTGCAAAAGAACGGGGCGTTTGTGGCTTGGGTGTTTTTCATGCTTTTTGCCCTGTCGCTGGCCGTGGTCAGCACTGCACTGGCCGCGGTCGGCTCGGATTTTGAGCAATCTCTGGTGCTTGCGGTTGCCGCGCTGTCGACCACCGGCCCGCTGGCCGAAGCGGCCGGCAGCACGCCGATTGTTCTGAACCTGCTGACAGCGCCGGCCAAGCTAATCTTGTGCATTGCGATGGTGCTGGGACGTCTGGAGACGCTGGCGTTCATCGCGCTGTTGTCGCCCAACCTCTGGCGCAGCTGATCGCTGTTCAGGGGGAATGGTGTTTTTCGGGTGGAAACTTGCAATTTCTCCGTTCATAGTGAACTTAATGTGCGCGCTGGTCCGCGGCGCGCGGCAAGAACAAAGGCGAGATAATAAAAATGGCTTCGGACAGACAGAATCTTCAGGATGCCTTCCTGAATCACGTTCGCAAAACCAAGGTTCCGGTTACAATCTTTCTGATCAACGGGGTCAAACTGCAGGGTGTGATCACCTGGTTCGACAATTTCTGCGTGCTGCTGCGCCGCGACGGACAGTCGCAGCTGGTCTACAAACACGCGATTTCGACTATCATGCCTGCCCAGCCGATCAGTCTCTATGAGGGTGAAGACTCCAATTGATGGAGCATGAATGGACGCGCACCCGTGCCTGGGTGCTGCATCCGGAAATCAAATCCGACAGCGGGCGCCGCGAGGCGGCTCCTGCGCTTGAGGAGGCCATTGCGCTGGCAGCGGCCTTGCCCGATCTTGATGTGATCGGTTCCAATGTGGTGCGCCTGCCCAAGGCGCACGCGGGGATGCTGTTCGGCTCTGGCAAGATCGAAGAGCTGGCAGGAATCCTGAAGGCGAATGAGGTGGAACTGGTCCTGATTGACGGGTCGGTGTCGCCGGTGCAGCAGCGCAATCTGGAGAAAGCCTGGAAGGTCAAGATCCTCGACCGGACCGGGTTGATCCTCGAGATATTCTCGGACCGTGCGGCCACCCGAGAAGGTGTATTGCAGGTCGAAATGGCGGCGCTCAGCTATCAGCGGACCCGGCTGGTGCGGGCCTGGACCCACCTGGAGCGCCAGCGCGGCGGATTGGGATTTGTCGGCGGACCCGGCGAAACCCAGATCGAGGCCGACCGCCGTGCCATCGACGACCAGTTGGTGCGCCTGCGGCGGCAGCTCGATAAGGTGGTGAAGACCCGGACGCTGCACCGTGCCTCGCGGGCCAAGGTGCCCTATCCGATTGTGGCTTTGGTGGGCTATACCAACGCTGGAAAATCGACGCTCTTCAACCGTCTGACCGGGGCCGAAGTGATGGCCAAGGACATGCTCTTTGCCACGCTTGATCCGACCATGCGACGGGTGCAGATCCCGGACGGACCCGAAGTGATCCTGTCCGATACAGTGGGGTTTATCTCGGACCTGCCGACCGAACTGGTGGCTGCCTTCCGTGCGACGCTGGAGGAGGTTCTGGCTGCGGATGTGATTCTGCATGTGCGCGACATCAGCCATGATGAAAGCAAGCAGCAGGCTGCGGATGTCGAGGCAATCCTGGCCTCATTGGGGGTGGATGAGAACCGCGCCCGGATCGAGGTCTGGAACAAGCTGGACCAGTTGCCCGCAGAAGACGCCGAAGCCCGCCGCCAGCGTGCGGAACGTGAGGATGGCATCCACGCAATCTCGGCCCTGACGGGTGAGGGGCTGGATGGCTTGCTGGCCGATATCGCAGAGCAGCTTCAGGGCGTGCGGCACGAGGAGTTGTTGAACCTCACCTTTGCCGAGGGCAAGCAGCGGGCCTGGTTGTTCAGCGAGGATCTGGTTCAGAGCGAAGAACAGACCGAAACCGGTTTTGACATCACCGTGCTGTGGACCGACCGGCAAAAGGCCAAATTCGAAAGACTGTGAACCATTGGGTCATGCGAGAACGGAAAAGGGCGCCGCAGCGCCCTTTTTTATTGCCTTGGAGTGATCCGGGTGATGCCGCCGGCTGCGGCGCGGGCCAGATCCTCGTCCAGCGACATCGGGATGTATTCGCCGCGGCGCCACAGCTGGGCCATGTCATCATAGTATCGCGACAGGGGATGGCCGGACTGGCCGGTTGAAACGATAAAGACGGAACTGTCGGGGTCGGCGAAATCATAGACCCCGCGGTAGCCGGCGGAATGGGTGTTCTGAAAAGGACCGGGGTCCCTGCCTGAACTTTTACCGCGCTGCAGGGTGTTGCCGCTGCCGCTGGTGGACTGGCGGATGTTCACGAAATAGCGCAGCATCGGGACCTCGCCTAGAACCGGGTGGTCCTGTGCAGCCTGATGGGCATCGCCCCAGCGCAGCGATTCCAGCGCGTCACCATAGCGTTCCTCGATCCAGGTCAGTGCATCATCCAGTGCCAGCCGGGCCATTTCGGTGCAGTTTTCCTGCGGTGCGCTATGGCGCACATTGCACCAAACGGCAGCGCCCTCAACGTCGCGGTAGACCCGTTCAATAAACAACGGCTCAACATGGCGAAAGGATTTAGCCACCGGTCCCAGCTCGTCGGTAATCAGACGGGTCTGCAGCGCCCGCAGCCAGGCGGCATATATCAGCGGTTCCGGCAGATGCTCGTTCATCTCGCCGTTCCATTCCGACAGCAGGGTCAGGGCAATCTGGCGCTGGCGCTCGCGGGTGCCGGAGGGCGCGGCCTCGCCGGTGAACCACAGGTCGGCTCCGACCAGCGGCAAAAGTGTGCGGGCGGTGTAGGAAACAGTGTCCAGCTGCGCCTCGATGAAACTGTCGCGGGTATGCACCTCGCGGTTCTGCATCAGCTTTTGCCAACGGTGAATGCGCTGGGTGTCGCCCCAGTCAAAGGAGACATGGTTCGGGAAAGGCCGGTCCAGGATCTTGTTGTTGGTATTGCCCAGAATACCGCCTGCGGGGCTGATGAATTCCGGGTTATCCGCATAAGGCGCGCGGCCCTGCCAGCGGTTCTCCGGGCGCCAGCCCTGGCTTGGCATCCGGCCTTTGCTTTGGTGCGCGGCGTCTCGCACCGGAAAGGCGCCGACGGTCTTCAGCGCAATTGTATCCTGATCCGCCAGTGTCAGGTTTTGCGAAGGGGCGACAAAGCCTTCTCCGGCTATGATTGCGTCCTGCACTGTGGTGCTGCGCATCAAGCCGATGGCGGCGCTCATCGAGGTATCCTTGGGGCTGAGCACAGTCCAGCTGAGCGACACCACATGGCCGGGCGGGGTGATCTCGGCCAGTTTGAACATCGAACCGGGAAGCACCGGCCCGTTGTCGGTCCAGCGCAGGGTCAGGGTGACCGGGGCCTTGTCCTTGATCTTGATGATCGAGGGGCGGGAGATGAACTTCTTGTAGCCGTCAACGCCGAGATATTCCTGGGGGTTTTCCGGGTTCAACCGCTCAATGAAAAGATCCTGGTCGTCGAGGTAAGAGGAGGTAACACCCCAGCCCAAAGCGTCCGACCGCCCGGTGATCACAGCCGGTATTCCGGGGATGGTGCCGCCAATCACTCCGCCGCTGCCCAGCTCCAGCCGGGCCAGATACCAGACCCCGGGAGCGGTTAGTTGCAGATGCGGGTCATTGGCCAGCAATGTGCCGCCCGCCGCTGAACGGCCAGGGGCAGCCGCCCAGGCATTCGAGGCCCCTGCCAGTCCGCGCGGCGCCACCGGGAACAACAGTTTGCCTTCCTCAGCAGGTGCGGCCAAGGCGGACTGCCGGACGCCGGGAACCAGAGCGGCATATTCCGGCAGTGCGGTCAGTCCCTTGCCGGGCGCATCCGGCAGGATGTCCTTGATCCGGGCGGTGTCATTCAGCGCCAGCGAGGTGCGGGCACGCAGGATCTCCTCCTTCATATGGCCGGAGAGCTGCAGCGCCATCAGCTTCATGACCGCGATACTGTCGGCAGGCTGCCAGGGAGCCACCGGCATGTTGAACAGGAACATTTCCGGTGCACCGCGGCCAAGCGCGTCTTCGTTGATTTCCAAAAGGCGGGCGTTGACCCCGGCGGCATATGCGCTCAGCGCGGCCATTGCTTCGGGGGATTGCACCGCCACAGATTGCTGCGCCAGGCGGTAGATATCCAGGCGGCGCAAGTAGGTATCGGTTTCCAGCGTGCGGGTGCCGAAGATTTCCGACAGGCGGCCCTGGGCGGTGCGCCGCATCACCGTCATCTGCCACAGGCGGTCCTGCGCATGGGCATAGCCAAGGCCAAAGTATACATCCTCGTCGCTGGCACCGAAACTGCCGAAAATATGCGGCACATTGGCGTTGTCGCGGACAATCTCGACGGGCGAGGAGAGGCCGGGCAGGGCAAGCTCCTTGTTATAATCTGGCAGCGATTGCGAAGCGAGGTAGTAGACCAGTGCTATGGCCAGAACGCTTACCAGAATCAGCCCCGCAGCAAGTCGCAGAAGCCAGCGGAAAAGATGTCCCATCAGCGTTTGTTTTCCCTTAGTTTTGTTGTGTCCAGCCACATGCCAGATTGCGCCCGGCGGCGGCGGTGTTAGGGTTGGCGCCAACATAAGCGAAGACAGATCAAGGGAAAAGCAGATGGCAAAAATCGCGTTTCTGGGGCTCGGCGTCATGGGCTATCCGATGGCCGGGCACCTGCAGGCCGCGGGCCATGAGGTTACCGTCTACAACCGCACCGAAGCCAAGGCCAAGGCTTGGGCCGCGGAGCATGGCGGCAAGTTCGGCGCCACACCGCGGGCGGCTGCGGTCGGGGCGGAATTTGTAATGGCCTGCGTTGGAAATGACGATGATCTGCGCTCGGTCTGCCTGGGGTCGGATGGCGCCTTTGCCGGAATGGGCGAAGATGCGGTGTTTGTTGATCACACGACGGTGTCGGAAACCGTGACCCGGGAACTGCATGGCGCCGCAAAGGAGAAGGGCGTGTTTTTTGTTGATGCACCGATTTCCGGTGGTCAGGCTGGGGCGGAGAACGGCGGGCTGTCAGTGATGTGCGGCGGGGACGAGGCCGCTTACGCCCGGGTTGAGCCGGTGATTGATGCCTACTCCAAAATCTGCCGCCGGATCGGCGGCAGCGGTGCGGGGCAGCTGACTAAGATGTGCAATCAGATTGCCATTGCCGGGCTGGTCCAGGGATTGAGCGAGGCGCTGCATTTTGCCGAGAAGGCCGGGTTGGACGGCCGCGCGGTGGTCGAGGTGATCAGCCAGGGCGCGGCGGGAAGCTGGCAGATGGCCAACCGCTATGAAACCATGCTGGACGATCATTTCGAGCACGGCTTTGCAGTGGACTGGATGCGCAAGGATCTGGGCATCTGCCTGGACGCCGCTGATGCGACCGGTGCCAGCCTGCCGGTGACGGCCCTGGTGGATCAGTTTTACAAGGACGTGCAGAAGATGGGCGGCGGGCGCTGGGACACCTCATCGCTGTTCAAGCGGTTGCGCAAGCTGGACTGAGAAACAAAGAAAATGGCCTTTCCTGAAGGAAAGGCCATGCCTCTGGCGGGAGTGTATCCGGTCAGAAAGAAGCGAAGGCCGTGCGCCCCCGCCTTTCGGGCCGGTCAGGGGATGATGCGGGTGTATTTGGTGCCTTCCAGCGTCGCGCCGACGCGCAGGCCGGCCTGGCCGAAGACCACTGCCAGAACTGGGGAGGTCAGGGTGTTTGTGTCGGCAGTCAGCGCATTGCCTTCATCTTTGATCACGTATTCCACATCTGCCCCTGCCGCCCAGCCGGTTGAGCGGCGGAAGGAGGCCAGCGCGTCCTGTGTCATGAAAAACAGCACATGGGCGTATTGCTGGGCGCCGATCTGCAGGCCGGCGTTGCCCTTGACGGTGGAGTAGTAATCCACCGTCACACCGTTGATCAGCAGCGCGCCACGGCCATAGGCGCCGCCAAAGACAAAGCCTGCCTCGGTGACCAGCGGCATCACCAGCATGCCTGTTGCCTTCTCGGCCAGGGTGCGGGTGTTGGGATACTGGCTGTACATCTGGTTCAGTGTTGCATCGACGCGGGCGTCGATCTTGGCGCCGTTGCTGTTGCCAACACCGTTGCCGCAGGCGGCGGTGACGCCGGCGCCGGCCAGGGCCGTCAGGGCAAAACCGCGGCGGGTCATGCGGGAAGAGGAAAAACTGCTCATTTTTCAGATGCCTGTAATGATTTGCTCCAAGGCCGGTATGCTCCGGCTCTGATCAAATGTATACGCGGAAAACCGCTGCCTGTCATCCGCTGCAAAGCGGATGGCGGCGGCTTCCCGCTGAACTGATCGCCTGCCGAGGCAATCGGCAATGTCAGCCGTTCAGCAGCCGGGCCGCAGCGGGTGCGAAATAGGTCAGCATGCCGTTGCAGCCCGCCCGTTTGAAAGCCATCAGGTTTTCCATCATCACCTTTTCGCCGTCGATCCAGCCGTTTTGCGCCGCGGCCTGGATCATCGCGGATTCGCCGGAGACCTGATAGGCATAGGTCGGCACGCCAAAGGCGGATTTCACCCGGTGGCAAATGTCCAGATAGGCGATGCCGGGCTTTACCATGACCATGTCGGCGCCCTCCATCAGGTCGCGCTCAACCAGCCGCAGCGCCTCGTCGCTGTTGGCCGGATCCATCTGATAGGTTTTCTTGTCGCCCTTCAGCGCACCGGCTGCGCCGACTGCATCACGGAACGGCCCATAGTAGCCAGAGGCGTATTTGGCCGAGTAGGAGAGGATCGCCACATTTTGGTGGCCTGCCTTTTCCAGGGCGCCGCGCATTGCCCCGATACGCCCGTCCATCATATCGGAGGGGCCGATGATATCGGCACCGGCATCCGCTTGGGCGAGGGCCATCTTGACCAGTGCCTCGACGGTGGCGTCATTGACGATTTCGCCGTCCACCACATAGCCGTCGTGGCCGTTGGTGTTATAGGGGTCCAGCGCCACGTCGGTCATCACCGCGATATCCGGCGCGGCATCCTTAATCGCGCGGATCGCGCGATTGGTCAGGTTATCCGGATTCCAAGCTTCGGCGCAGTCCTCGGTCTTGAGCGAGGCATCGGTATAAGGAAACAGGCAGATTGCCGAAATCCCCAGCGCTTGCGCCTCAACTGCGGCTTCGGCAATCTTGTCCACCGATCGGCGCACCACGCCGGGCATCGCAGCGATCGGTTCCTCGATACCTTCGCCGTCGCGGACAAACACCGGCCAGATGAATTCAGCGGGGGTCAGAGTGTTTTCCCGGACCAGGTCACGGATGGCTTGGCTGGCACGGGTGCGGCGCAGGCGGGCGGCGGGAAAAGGCGCGACGGTAGGCTTCATGGCGGTCTCTCGTTTTGGCTTGCCCATGGGTGGCATGGAAGCGCCCCCGGGAACAAGAGGCACAATCGCCGCGCCGGAAAACTTGTGCAGCAGGCAGGGCTTGCCTGCGCGCGCTTCCCGGTTGATATAGGGCCGGTTGACAAATTCCAGCCCGAAGACCTGCGGGCAGAACAGGGGGCTGGCGTGGATCTGCTTCATATTATCTATGAGATGATTGAGCTGCGGTCATTCTCCAACCTGTGGTACTGGATTGCACTGGCGGTGCTGTGGTCGACTGCCAGCCATTGGATCCTTGGGGTTCCCTATGACATGGTCCAGCGGGCGCAGCGCAACGGCGGCCAGGCGGAGCGCGATCTGGAGGATGTCGTTCGGGTCTATGTGACCCGTCTGCTGTACATTGCCGAGGTTTCAGGTCCATGGATTGTGGCGCTGTCCTGTTTCGTGATGTCGGGTCTGGCTGTGCTGGGTTTTGTATTCCTGCTGGAGATCGCCCAAGCGGTTTTCCTGCTGGTATTCCCTATGGCCGTGGTCGGGCTGATCAGCTTATTGACCGCGCGCCGGATCTCGCAGGAAGGTACCAAAGGCGAGGCTCTGCGCAAGCGATTGGCGTTCTGCCGGCTTTATGTGCAGCTCGTGGGCGTCATCTCCATAGTGGTCACCGCGTTTTGGGGCATGTAACAAAACCTGACCATCGGGGCATTCTAACTGGCGGGTTGTGACCCATTGAGGACACCTGGAAAGGATAAGGCATGGCACAGCGTGCAATCACCATGGGCGGCGCGCCTGAAGGGTTCGATGCCCGGCTGATCCTGAAGGAAGTGCAGAAATCCGGTGCGCCGGTTCTGCATGTGGCCCGCGACGACAAGCGGATGGAGGCATTGCGGTCTGCACTTGCCTTTTTCGCACCGGAGATGCCGGTGTTTGCCTTTCCGGGCTGGGATTGCCTGCCGTACGACCGGGTATCGCCGAATGCCGATATCTCGGCTGCACGGATGGCGACTCTGGCCGCCCTGGTGCACCAGATGCCCAAGCAGTTTGTGCTGCTGACCACGTTGAATGCTGCCAGCCAGCGGGTGCCAGCGCGCGAGGTGCTGCGCGAGGCGGCCTTTACTGCCCGCGTCGATCACCGGATTGACGAAGGGGCGCTGCGCAGTTTCCTGGTGCGTATGGGGTTCACCCAAAGCCCGACGGTGATGGAGCCGGGCGACTATGCGGTGCGCGGCGGTATCATCGATATCTTCCCGCCGGGTGAAAGCGGCCCGGTGCGGCTGGATCTGTTCGGCGATGTGCTGGATGGCGCGCGCCGGTTCGATCCAGCCACGCAACGGACCACCGAGAAACTGGACGTGGTGGAACTGGCACCGGTATCCGAAGTGATCCTGGACGAGGCGGCGATCACCCGGTTCCGGCAGAACTACCGGATCGAATTCGGCGCTGCGGGCACCGATGATCCGCTGTATGAAGCGGTCAGCGCTGGCCGCAAGCATCAGGGGATCGAGCACTGGCTGCCATTCTTCCATGAGAAGCTGGAAACCCTTTTTGACTACCTGCCGCAGGCGACCGTGACGCTGGACGACCAGGTAACACCGGCGCGGCTGGCGCGCTGGGACACAATCGAAGACCAGTTTGAAACCCGCAAACACGCAATGGCGCAAAAGGGGCGGATTGATACGGTTTACAAACCTACGCCCCCAGGATTGCTGTATCTGGATGATGCCGCCTGGGAGGCTGCTTCGGCAGAACACCGTGTGGTGCAATTGCACCCGCTGCCACAGGCCTCGGGACCAGGGACTGTGGACGCAGGCGGGCGGATCGGGCGCAATTTCGCACCCGAGCGGCAGCAAGAAAGCATAAGTCTTTTTGGTGCCTTGGCGTCCCATATCAAAGCACGGATGCAGGATGGGCCGGTTGTTATTGCCTCCTACTCCGAAGGCGCGCGGGAGCGTTTGACCGGACTGATTGAAGATGAAGGCCTGGCAGAAGCCATCCCGGTGATGGATGGAACGCGGATCGGAAAAAGCGGGTTGCATCTGGCGGTTTGGGCGCTGGAGCATGGGTTCGAGGCGCCGGACATGACGGTGATCTCGGAGCAGGATGTGCTGGGCGACCGGCTGATCCGGGCGCCGAGGAAACGCCGCAAGGCCGAGAACTTCCTGACCGAGACGCAATCTCTCAGCCCTGGCGATCTGGTGGTGCATGTGGACCACGGCATCGGTCGTTACAAGGGGCTGGAAGTGGTGACAGCTGCAGGTGCCGCGCATGAGTGCATTCTGCTGGAATATGCCGAAGCGTCCAAGCTGTACCTGCCGGTCGAAAACATCGAGCTGCTGTCCAAATACGGCCATGACGAAGGCCTGCTGGACCGGCTTGGCGGCGGTGCCTGGCAGGCGAAGAAGGCCAAGCTGAAGGAACGCATCCGCGAGATGGCGGACAAGCTGATCCGCATCGCTGCCGAACGCGCCCTGCGCAAGGCGCCGGTGATGGACCCGCCGCCGCACGCCTGGGAAGAGTTCTCAGCGCGATTCCCGTATCAGGAAACCGACGATCAGCTGCGCGCAATCGAAGACGTGATGGAAGACCTGCACTCCGGCCAGCCGATGGACCGGCTGATCTGCGGCGATGTTGGTTTTGGCAAGACCGAGGTGGCGATGCGGGCGGCCTTTGTCGCGGCGATGACCGGGCTGCAGGTGGCTGTGGTGGCGCCGACCACGCTGCTGGCACGGCAGCATGCCGCGTCCTTTGCAGAGCGTTTCCGCGGGTTTCCTTTGCAGGTCAGGCAGTTATCGCGGTTTATTTCCGCCAAGGAAGCCGGCAAGACCCGCGAAGGACTGGCAAAGGGAACCGTCGATATCGTTGTCGGCACCCACGCAGTCCTGGCCAAGAACATCAAGTTCCAGAACCTTGGGCTGCTGATCATTGACGAAGAACAGCACTTTGGCGTCGGCCACAAGGAACGGTTGAAACAGCTGCGCAGCGACATTCACGTGCTGACCCTGACCGCAACGCCGATTCCGCGGACGCTTCAACTGTCGCTGACCGGTGTTCGGGACTTGTCTATCATCGGCACCCCGCCGGTGGATCGTCTGGCGATCCGCACCTACGTCAGCGAATTCGACACCGTCACCGTCCGCGAGGCATTGCTGCGCGAGCACTACCGCGGCGGGCAAAGCTTCTATGTGGTGCCTCGGATCACCGACCTGCCGGATGTCGAGGCTTTCCTGCAGGCACAGTTGCCGGAGCTGTCCTATGTGGTGGCGCATGGGCAGATGGCAGCGGGCGAACTTGATGACCGTATGAACGCCTTTTATGACGGCAAGTACGACGTGCTGCTGGCGACAACGATCGTGGAAAGCGGCCTGGATATTCCTACCGCCAACACCATGGTGGTGCACCGCGCCGACATGTTCGGCCTCTCGCAGCTCTACCAGATCCGCGGCCGGGTGGGGCGGTCGAAAACCCGTGCTTACGCCTATCTGACGACCAAGCCGCGCCAGCGGCTGACACCGGCGGCCGAGAAGCGGCTGCGGGTTCTGGGCTCTCTGGACACGCTGGGCGCCGGCTTTACCTTGGCCTCGCAAGACCTTGATATCCGGGGCGCCGGTAACCTGTTGGGAGAGGAGCAGTCCGGCCAGATGCGCGATGTTGGCTATGAACTGTACCAATCCATGTTGGAGGAGGCGATCGCTAAAATCAAAGCGGGCGAGATGGAAGGTCTTTCAGATGCTGATGAGCAATGGGCGCCGCAGATCAACTTGGGCGTTCCGGTGCTGATCCCCGAGGACTATGTGCCGGACCTGGACGTGCGCCTGGGCCTCTACCGCCGCTTGTCGTCGCTTTCGACCAAGGTGGAGCTGGAAGGTTTTGCCGCTGAGCTGATCGACCGTTTCGGTAAGTTGCCCAAGGAAGTGAACACGCTGATGCTGGTGGTTCGGATCAAGGGAATGTGCAAGCGCGCAGGCATTGCCAAGATGGACGGCGGGCCAAAAGGCGCGACGATCCAGTTCCACAATGACAAATTCGCCTCACCGCAGGGGCTGGTGGAGTTCATCCAGAGCCAGGATGGTCTGGCTAAGGTCAAGGACAACAAAATTGTCATAAGGCGGGACTGGAGGAAGGACAGCGACAAGATCAAAGGGGCCTTTGCCATTGCCCGCGACCTGGCGGAGAAAGTCGTGGCGGAGAAGAAGAAGGCCAAGGCAATCGCGAAGGTTTGATACTTGGAACCAAGGAAATTCAAAATTCCTTGGTAAATTTCTTCGAAGAAATTTTGCTCAGCTGCAGCTGCAGGTCGGCTTCATGGGGGCATGGGCGTGAAAACAGGCCGCAGCTACCACGTGATCGGCGCGGGCAGGCGCCCTATCGGGTTTCTGCTTTATGCTGCGGATTTCAACAGGTTCGCAGCGGACCATCTGGCAATCATGCAATTCTTTCAGGCTCCGGATTTTGACCGGATGGATCGACGCGCGCGGCAGAGTGCCATCAATGCCCAGGTCAGCCCCAGGACTCATCATAGCGCTGGCATTCGACTGGCAGAATGTCCTGCGCGTTCTTCTTGGGGCAATTTCCATCTGCGCCGGGAACATCGCGCCGAAGATGTCGAAATGGCAGTTATTTTTGCAGTAGCCGGTTTGTCGCGTTTGAGCCAAAGCGGTGCTTGCTGCGAAGGGGAGAAGAGCGGGCAGGATTAGCTGCCGAGGGTTTGATCGTGCCCCATGACTAAACCTCTCCCATCGTCTGGAAGGGTCAGGCAGGGGCGCTGATCCGGGCGAGTTGGTTATTCGGCGGGCAATTGCGCCTCCGCCCGTGCCATTCGCAGCATCAGCAGGAACGCAAGCCCGGCCATTGTCAGCAACCCGGCGGCCAGCGGCAGCAGCGAACCGTCGAACAACAGGCCCACGGGGGCGGCAATTGCGGCGGCAAGAATAGTGGAGATCGCACCGATCACCGAGGCCGCCATGCCGGCGATATGGCCCATCGGCTCCATCGCAATGGCGTTGAGATTGCCAAGCGTGGTGCCCGCAAGAAAGAACACGCTGGTTTGCCATGCGACAAACAGGCCAAACAGAAGCGTTTCCGGCAGAGCCTGGCCGCTGAGCATCAGCATGATGGCGGAAATGCAGACCTGCGCAGCCAAAGACCAGGTCACGATCCTGCGCATGCCAACGCGGACAACGATGGCTGCGTTCAGCAGGCTGGCGGTTCCTGCCATCAAGGCCACAAACCCAAACCAGAAGGGGAAGCTGCCGGCACGGTCAAAGATCACGTCATAGACTTGCTGCACCATTGTCAGCATAGTGAACAGCATTCCGAGGCAAAGGGTCTGCACCAGGATCGACAGGCGCACGGCAGGATGGGCGAACATCTCTTTCACCGCGCCCAGAAGCAGCGGCAGACGAAAGGGACGGCGGTTCGCCAGTGCCAGGGTTTCCGGGAGGCGCAGACCCATCCACATCACGATGAGGATGGCGAAAACAGCAAAGGCCAGAAAGATACCGCGCCAGCTGGAAAACGCGATGATTCCTGCACCCAGCAACGGCGCAAAGGCGGGAACCAGCGTGAAGATCATCATTGCAATCGACATCAGCCGCGCCATTTCCCGGCCCGAATAAAGGTCACGCACAATGGCAATGCCAACCACCCGCGGCCCGGCGGCACCCAGCCCCATGACGACGCGGGAGGCCAGCAGAAGTTCCAGCGATTGCGCCTGCCAGGCAACGGCTGCTGCGACAATATACAGCGCTGCGCCGCCGGCAATGACCTGCTTGCGGCCAAAGGCATCGGACAGCGGACCGGTAAAGAATGTGCCGATCCCCATGCCCAGCACAAAGGAGGTCAGCACCAGCTGGGCACGGTTGATGTCATCGGGGCTTAGCGTCTGGCCGATTTCGGGCAGCGCGGGCAGCATCGCATCGATTGAAAAAGCAATTGTGGCAAACATCATCGCAATAAGCGCAATGAATTCAGCCTTGGCCATGCCATGGGCCGGAGAGTGAACCTGGGACTGAGACATTTGAATCCTCTAACAGCTCTTCAGATGGTTCCGGGGAACAAGGCCGGTCCGGGAGCTGTCCGGTTCCGCTAGCACGAATCTGTTTGCCGGACCAGCGCCCGGCTGCACAGGAAACTGTGCATTGTTGCGATGCTAAGTAGTTTCCGCGCGGTTATTCGGCCTCTGCGGCCTTCTGCTGCTGCAGGATGTCCTCAATTACCTGTTTCCACAGTTCCGGCGGCTGGGCGCCGGGCACGGCGTGCTGGCTTGCAACAATAAACGTCGGCACCGAACTTACCCCCATTTTACGGGAGTGGGCGTCGCGGTTCTGGATGGCCTGCACATCGCTGTCGCCTTGAAGCAGCCGCGCGGTGACGCCAGCCTCCATTCCAACCCCGCTTGCGATTTCCGTCAGAACCGCGTGGTCTCCAATGTCCTTGGCGTCAATGAAATAAGCTCTGAACAGGGCGTCTACCACTTGCGTCTGCTTGCCCTCAATCCCGGCCCAATGGATCAGCCGGTGCGCATCCAGTGTGTTGGGGGTGCGTGTCATCGCCTCTAAATTGATGGCGAGGCCGGCCTTTTCGGCGTGTTCCACCACTGGCGCATAAGCCTTCACCGCGCCGTCCTTGCCGCCGAATTTACGCTCCAGGTAGTCGCGCCGTGCCATGCCTTCACGCGGCATATCAGGGTTCAGCTGGAAAGGATGCCATTCGATGACAAAGGGATGATCGGGCACTTCGGCCAGTGCCTTGTCCAGATGGGTCTTACCGATATAGCACCAAGGGCAGATCGGGTCCGACAGGATGTCGAGCTTGACGTCGGGCATTGGGGTCATCCTTTGAACAGGGCGGGCAGGGCGCGGCGCAGCAGCTTGCCATTGGCACCCATAGGCAGGGCGTCCAAGTGAACGTAAGCGCGGGGCTGCTTGTAACGGGCCAGGCGCTGGGATGCAAAGGCCTGCAGCTGTTCCGGGATCAACTCTTCGGGACCGGTATAGAAGGCCGCGATGACATAGGTATCCGGCTTTACCTCAACTGCCGCGGCACCGGCCTGGGTGATGCCGGGATGGGCGGCAAGCGCGGTTTCAACTTCGATCGGCGAAACCCGGTAGCCGCCGGCGTTCATCATGTCGTCGGCACGGCCCAGATAGCGGATCTGGCCGTTCTCAGACATTGTGCCCTGATCACCGGTCAGGAACCAATCCCCCTGATAGCGGGCAGCGGTTTCTTCAGGCGCATTCAGATAGCCAAGCATCAGCCCCGGGTCCGAGCGGTGGATTGCGATGGTGCCTTCCTCCCCCATCGGAACCGGTCCGTCGCTGCCCAGTATGGCGGTTCTGCGGCCGGCTTGCGGCTGCCCGAGCGCGCCGTCCTGTGCAGGGCAGGACGGCGAAGAGGAAATGAAAGTGGAACATTCCGACATGCCGAAAGCCTCGAACAAGCCGCAGCCTGTTGCGGTCTCCCAAGCTGCGTGAAGATGGCGTGAAAGCTTTTCACCAGCGCAAAGCCCATGCCGCAAGTCCGGCAGATCGAGCGGGCCGGCGTGCAGGAATTTCCGGTAGACGCCGGGGGCGGCGGCAAAGAGGGTTGCCCGGTGGCGGTGCAACAGTGCGGGCAGGGCGGCTGGCGGGGTCCCAGGCTGCGGGATCAGCGCCGTTGCGCCTGCCGCCCAGGGGTCCAGCAGGCCGGTGCCCAGCGTGTAAGTCCAGTTGAAAGCGCCAGCATGCAGCAGCCGGTCGTCTGCTTTCAGACCGTACCAGCCCTCCACCATCATCTGCCGCGCCCAAACAGCCCGGTGTGCGTGGGCGACGGCGCGCGGATTTCCGCTGGTGCCGGAAGTGTAGACCACATAGGCGAGCCGCTCCGGGTCCACAAAAGCGTATTCACAGGGAGGCAGCCGGTGCATTTCCAGCAAGCTGGCGCTGCTGATTTGCAGCGGGTGACTCGCACAAGCCACAGCAGGGTCGCGCAGAACTGCAGCCGGGTTCAGATCGGCGATCATCCGGGCGGTTTCGGGCGCTGTCAGCTGGGCTGAGGTCGGAACCGGCACCAGCCCGGCCGCAATGGCGCCGAGATAGGCAATCGGAAACTCCACCGTGTTCCCCAGCCGCATCAGCACGATGTCTCCGGGTTTCAGCCCTGCCTTGAGCAGCCCGGTCCCGGTGCCGCGTACGGCGGATTCAAGCCGGGCGTATGTCCAAACTTCGCTGCCATCGCCTTGCAGAACCGACAACGCGGGTTTATCCGCCAGCCGCCGGGCATGGCGCAGCACATGGGCCGCGAGATTGAAGGGTGCGGGGCAGGGCGCAAAGGGTCCCTGATCAAAAACAGACAGCATGGCAATTGGGTACCCTGCACCGTCCTGCGTTGCAAGCTGCGCCGGTGCGGCTTATAGAGTGGCTATGACTGACCGTGACCCGAAATCCCTGATTACCATCGCCCGTGCAAACGGCGGAGATGACGAAGCAGAGCCATTGGACTTGGGGGCACGCGTGCGCGAACTGCGCAAGGCGAGGGATTGGACACTGGAGCATGCAGCCAATCAGGCCGGGCTGGCGCGTTCGACCCTGTCCAAGATCGAAAATGGCCAGATGTCACCGACATATGAGGCGCTTAAGAAGCTGGCTGTGGGCTTGCAGATCTCGGTGCCCCAGCTGTTTACCCAGCCGCAGCGCGATCAGGTGAATGGGCGGATGACGGTGACCAAATCGGGGGACGGTTCGGCCCATGCCACCGCGACATATGAACACGAGCTGCTGGCGGACGGTCTGTCGCGCAAGCAGATGCTGCCTTACAGGGCGCGGGTGCGGGCACGGTCGCTGGATGAATTTGACGGCTGGGTGCGCCATGATGGCGAGGAATTCCTGTATGTGCTGACCGGGGTGGTCAAGCTTTATACGGAGTTTTATGAGCCGATCGAAATGCGCCGCGGGGACAGCGCCTATTACGACGCGGCCATGGGGCACAATGTCATATCCGTCAGCCCTGAAGACGCAATGATCCTTTGGGTGACGTCGCTGGTTTGATTCCGGGACCTGAAACAGGGGCTGTGCTGCTAATGCGGCCGCCCGTCCAGTTCTCTCAGCAGACTTTCGATATAGAGAAAATCGTCCACTTCCTCCCTGGCTTCGTTCAGGGTGAGGTGATGGGTGCGGGCCAGATAAGCAACAAATCTTTCCCGGTCATCCACAAGTGACGGCGCGTTGCTGGCTTTCAGATGCGGAAAGCGCTGTTTGATGCGGGGCATCCTGTCAATCCAGCTGGCAGCTGCTGTCTGTACAGGCATTGGGGGGGCCTCCCTGACAAACGGATTTGGGTTGTTGGACCCTCATGCTAGCATTTTTCAAGCTTTGTGTAACGGCGGCCGCGGGGCATCAGCCCGGGGCCGCCGCATTCAGCGGAATTCCGCCAATGATCAACCCCGTGTAAACAGCCGAGGCAGAGTGATGTGGCCAATGCCCATCACGTACACCTGTATGGCAATGAACATCGGGATATCGCCCGGATAGATGCCTGCAAAGGTATCGCTGAAGCCGCGCGCGATGGTCACCGCCGGGCTGGCAAAGCTGGTGGAAGAGGTGAACCAGTAAGCCCCGGTGATATAGAGGCCGACCAGCGCGGACACCGCCTTGAGACGTGACCGCAGCCCGCCGAAAATCACGAACAGCAGGCCGAAAGCGGCCAGGATTTCGGAAAACCACTGAGCTGTTCTGCTGCGGAGCATGGTTGCGGATCTTTGCAAAATTGCAAGATCAAACATGATGTGGCAGGCCCAGCCCCCAGGATGCCACCAATGATCTGCACTCCGATATAGGGTGTTGCCGCGCTCCAGGATGGTCGCCACGCTACGCAAAGGCGAGCGTCACCGCCGGATCCCGGAAACCGGCCCCAGCGTGGTGATGATTGCATAGAGCATGCAGCCGGTGGCCATTAGATTGGCCAGCAGTTTCTGCCCGGTCACACGATCTCTCCTATCCGTTTGAACTGCTGTGTCAATTCGGCTGCGCCCGGCCGTGTTGTTCCAGCAGGAGGGAGCGGGCAGAGTTGCCCGCGCAGAGGAACAGGATGTTCAACGGGCGCTCACCCGATGGCATGGTCGGTCCTTTACTCGTTACAGAACTGCAGAAATCGGGTTGGTTCTGGCAGCACCCGGACAGCAGGTCATCAGCAAACGGAACAGGACCAGGCGGTTTGGATGCGCCAGAGCACTGAGTTTATCCGTGATATTAAGTTACATATTTCGCAAAATGTGGAATTAGTTGCCGTAAGTCAATTGCTCTGGCCGCAAGCTGCCGCTGGCCGGCGCGTCAGTCTGTCTGATACCACCAGACATCCGGCATGAACTCTGTCCGGTCGCCGTAAATCGGCAGATATTCCGGGAACCGCATTTCCTTGACATGGGCGATCCGCCCCGCATCGAACCGCCAGAAAGGAATGACATAGCGGCCTGCGGTTAAAACCCGGTCCAGCGCCCGCACCGCGGCTGTGAAGTCGTCCGGCTCCGACGCGGTTAGCATGGCATCGATCATCGCTTCAGCCGCCGGGCTGTCCATGCCCATCAGATTGCGGCTGCCGGGCTGGCTGACACCGTCGCTGCCCCAGTAATAGCGCTGCTCGTTTCCGGGGCTCAGCGACAACTCCAGGCGGTAGCGGGTTAGGTCGAAATCATAGGCATTCTGGCGTTCGACATATTGTGCATTGTCGACGGTTTCCGCCGTCAGCGAGATTCCCAGTCGCTCAAGTGCGCGGGCATAGATTTCAGTGATGGTTTTCATCTCACCGTCGCCCTGGCGGATTAAAACCGTGAAGTTTAATGCCGCACCATCGTTATTGCGCAGCACGCCATCGGTGACGCTCCAACCCGCGTCGGCCAGCAGTTTCATTGCTTTGCGCAGGTTTTTGCGGTTTCGCTTGGTGCCGTCTCCCTGTGGCAATGCGTAGCCATCCAGTGTGCCGGGCAGCAGCGTGTCTGCAAAGGGTTCCAACAGTGTTTGAACTTTGCTGGCAGCTGGGCCGGGCTGCATGCCAAGTTCGGACCCCGAGAAATATGAGGTGATCCGCGGTTGCACGCCGCCTGTCACTGTGCCGTTGATATATTCGAAATTGAACGCCAGTAGCAGCGCCTCGCGCACGCGCCAATCGTTCAGCGGGGCACGGCGGCTGTTCATCACCAACCCGGTCATGCCCGAAGGGCGCTGATGCGGTATTTCGCTTTTGACCACATCGCCGCGGGTCACGGCAGGAAAGTTGTAGACGCTGTCCCATTTGTCGGCGTTGAATTCCCGCACCGCACTCAGCTCGCCTGCCTTGAAGGCTTCAAACAGCACGGTTGCGTCGCCAAAGAAATCCAGGCGCATTTCGTCAAAGTTCCGGGTGCCGCGGTGCAGTGGCAAATCCTTGCCCCAGTAATCCGGATCCCGGGCCAGGGTTATAAAGCGGCCGGGTTCAAAATTCTTGACCACATAGGCGCCGGTGCCGATCGGCGCGCCGGGCAGTGCATCCGTGCCGAAGTCCTTGTCCTGCCACTGCGCCTTCTTGAGGATCGGACGCATTCCTGCGATCAGCGCCAGCTCGCGGTCTATCGTGTTGAACGTCAGCCGCAGGCTGCGCGGCCCGGTCTGTTCCATCCGCTCGACCTTGGTCCAGAAACCTCGGTAGCGCGGGTGGCCTTTGGTGCCCAAAGTTTCATACGACCAGAGCACATCTTCGACGGTCACCGGACTGCCATCGGAGAATCGCGCCTTCTCCCGCAGGGTGAATTCGACCCAGGAGCGGTCCTCGGGCACCTCAATCGATTCGGCTAAAAGACCATAAAGCGTGAACGGCTCATCCCAGGAGCGGCCCATCAGGCTCTCGTATCCCCAGAACCTCAGCTGCCACGGCGCGGTCCCTTTAAGGGTGAACGGGTTCAGCGTGTCAAAGCCGCCGGTGTTGCCGAAAACCACCTTGCCGCCTTTGGGGGCATTCGGGTTGGCATAGGGTAAAGACACAAAATCCGGTGGCAGGGCGGGTGCGCCATACATAGCTATGCCATGACCCGATTCTGCCTGCGCAAAGTTCGCAGCAAAAGCCAAGGTGATTCCGGTCAGTGCCGTACGGAGCTTGACGAAATTTTCTATACACAGTTTCACAACAATCCCGCTCTGCCCTTATTTTCTTGCTTCCGCACGCTACGTGCGCTTTTTCGTCTTTTCAAACTTTTAGCTTGGACGAAAGCCGGAAATTGCTTATAAAGGGGTCACTGCTCGATAGGTTTCTTGCCTGTATGAAACCTGCCTCAATAACTAACGCCCGCCTTGTGCGGGCGTTTTTTTTCGGACAGTTCCACACCACCTCTGAAGGGAAATGCCCCCGCGTTGCAAGGGACGATCCGTAGTCTTACGCGTTTCTTTTGCATCTGCAGCATGGCACAGTGGCGGCAGTTTCATTCAGCCGAGGGAAAGATGCCGATGTCCTTGCAAGGGAAGACCGCCGTTATCACCGGATCGAATTCAGGTATTGGCCTGGGGGTTGCACGCGAACTGGCGCGGGCTGGGGCTGATGTGGTGCTGAATTCATTCACCGACCGGGAAGAGGATCACGCCCTGGCGGCAGACATCGCCCGTGAATTCAGCGTCAACGCCCGGTACATCCAGGCCGATATGTCCAAAGGGGCCGATTGCCGGGCGCTGATTGAGAAGGCCGGCGTTTGCGATATTCTGGTGAACAACGCCGGCATCCAGCACGTGGCGCCGATCGATGCGTTCCCGCAGGACAAATGGGACGCGATCATCGCGATCAACATGAACTCGAATTTCCATACCATGGCGGCGGCCTTGCCCGGAATGCGCGCGGCGGGCTGGGGGCGGATCGTCAATATCGCCTCAGCGCACGGGCTGACTGCCTCGCCGTTTAAGGCGGCCTATGTGGCAGCCAAGCACGGGGTCGTCGGCATGACCAAGACAGTGGCGCTGGAAACAGCGGAGGAGCCAATTACATGCAATGCGATTTGCCCGGGCTATGTGCTGACGCCGCTGGTGGAGGCGCAAATTCCGGACACCATGGAAAAATACAACATGGGCCGGGACGAGGTGATCAAGAAGGTGATGCTCGAACGCCAGCCGAGCCGCGAGTTTGCGACTGTGGAGCAATTGGGTGGCACCACGGTGTTCTTGTGTTCCGATGCCGCAGCGCAAATTACCGGCACGACGCTGAGTGTCGATGGCGGCTGGACGGCGCTGTAGGCGTCGCCTGGAAGCGGCGGGAGGGGCCGGCCCCCAATGCCGC
>NZ_JAXMOX010000004.1:0-52025 GCF_034669605.1 Leisingera sp. | reverse complement strand
TGCGGCGGAGGCGATGACCGCCGCGGGCTGGCCGGACTGACCCGCCGCGCCACCGCCACGCCCCGCCCCGGCAACGCGCCGGGGTTGAGGCAGTAGGAGGGGCGGCGTCGGGCCGCCGCTGCAGACCAGGAGACAGACCGATGACCACCACCGCAAAAGAATACGCCGCCGCCGCAAGCGACTTCCGGGCAGAGGCGCGTGAACGGGCCCGCAAGGCAGAGACCGCGGAGACGCGGTCAAGCCAAATGCGCAACGCAAGCAAAGCGGCAGAGGCGGCTGCGGAGGCGGTCCAGGCGGCCCGCAACGCGGAAAAGGCGGTCTACACGGAACCGGACGAATTGCAGGCGGCGGAGGCATGGGTCCACGCCGCGGCAGCGATGCGAACGGCGGCGGCCGCGATAGACGCCGCGGCGGAGAACAGGCTGGCCGCGGCATAGGCCACCGCGCCACCGCCACGCCCCGCCCCGGCACCACGCCGGGGCTGAGGCAGTAGGTGCCCCCTTCCGCGTTTAAGGTTGGGGGCAAAATGAACCACCCCCCTTCCGCGTTTAAGGTCGGGGGCAGACCAGGAGACAGACGAACTTGACGAATGATGAATTTGCCGCCGCCCCGGCGCGCCTGGGCATTTCCAGGCGGGAGCTGTGCCGCCGCCTCGAGATTTCCAAGCGGAGCGGAGACGCCTACGCGCTGGGCAGGGCGCCGGTTCCGCGGGTGGTGGCGCTGGCAGTGCTGGCGCTGGAACACGGGCTGGACGTCGGCATGGAAAAAAACGCGAAAGGGGCGGCCTAACGGCCACCCCCGTATCCCCCCTCGTTCCGCGCGCCCCCCCATCCGCGTTTAAGGCCGATCGGGCAGGGGGCCCTTCCGCGTTTAAGGTTGTCCCCCTTCCGCGTTTAAGGTCGATCGGGCAGGGGCCCCTTCCGCGTTTAAGGTTGCCCCCCTTCCGCGTTTAAGGTCGGCCTTCCGCTTCGGCTTCTCAAGCCGCCTCTGGATGGTGATGAGCGCGGCAGACCAGCGGCGCCAGGCTTGCGACCGGGACAGGCCGACCCGGGCACATATCGCGCGCCAGCGGTAGCCCTCGGCCTTCATCCAGACAATCCGCCGGTCGTCGGCATCGCGCAGCTCGTCGCCGCTGTTCAGCAGGGACAGCCACTCGATGGTGTCCTCCATTCGCTGGATCTCGGTGGCGTTGGGGATTACGCGGACGCGCGCCACCTCCGATCCGTAGGCGGCGAAGCGGCTCCGCACGTATGGCGGCCAGCTGGACCCGTACCCCCGCGCTCCTGATCCAGATGGATTGGGCGTGCGCTTGAGGGTGAGCGCGGCCTCTTCGAAGCGGTCCTCGACCTGTGCCACGGTTAGGATAATCTTGCCTGCCATTTCGCTCGTTCCTTCCATTTCTCAGCTTCTGAGGTCAAACCGGGATGCCCACGTCCCGGATTTCTTCGATGGTTACCAGGCCTGCCTCCTTGCACTGCCTTGCGGTGTGGGCAGAGATGCGCGTGCAGAGGAAGGGCTTACCACTTTTTATCAGGTTTGCCGGTGCAGTCAGGGGCGCCGAAATTTTCGCCTGCGGTTCTTTTAATGGTTCTATTACAGGTTTGTCTCCACCGTGGTGGAGTCGGCTGGCGCGCTTTAGTGGAGTCGGTTTGTGCCCTCTAGTGGAGTCGGTTGCGGACTTATCCACAGGCTTTCCCACATTCGATCCAGGGGCATCACCCGGCGATTTTCCACCCGATTGTTCCTGTTTTGATCCGGCTCCACTCAGTGGAGCCGGTTGTGCCTCCTCGAAATCGCACCCCAAAATGTAGTAGGTTGGGCCTTGCGTGCCGTCCGCATTGCGAGTCCGGCGGCGGCGCAGCAGGCCATCAGCCTCCAGCTGGTTCAGCACCTTGTTCAGGCCGCTGTTCGACAGGCCCGTGGCCTTCATCAGCAGCGCTTGAGAGGGGAAACAGGCCGTCTCAGGCGGGCGTTTGGAATTGTGCGCATCGCACAGGTGGAACATGACGCGGAACGCGCCGTGGGTCACGGACTCGGCGGGAATATCCGACAACCAGTGTGATGCTCGGTGACTCATGTTAACTGCCTCCTGAAGTAACAGGCAGACGTCACCATCGGTACCGGATCGGCGCGTAGGCGGGCATAGGCGCGGCGCTGGGCGGGGAGGCCGCCCGCGCGCATCACGCCCCCCTCCAAGGGTGTTTGACGCGGCTGCGGAGGCCGTGTCGGCTTATGGCGTCGATCGCATCCAGCGAGGACCGCACGACCTCGTAGGGCCAGCCCATGGCGGTCACCAGATCCTGGAACTCCTTTTCCGCCTCGGACAGCTGGCCGGTTTTGGACTTCACCTCCAGGAACAGTAGGCGTGGCCCCGACCACTCGCCGCAGGACTGCCCTAACAGGAGGTCAGAGAAGCCCGGGTGGATACCCATGCCCAGAAGGATGCCCTGACGCTTGCGGGCGGCCTCTCCGCCGCCCCTGACCTCGTTCGCGCTGTGATGCAGGAAGAACGGCGGAAGCATGAGCCGCCGCACGTCCCTGACAATCCCACGCTGGATTTCCGCCTCCGGGTTGGACCGGCGCGGCTTCATGCGTTGGCCTCGAGCCAGGCGTTGTAGTCCCTCGTGAAATGCCAGGTCCAATCGGTCAGGCCCCGAATGCAAATTTGCCTGTAGGCCATGCGGAAGCTTCGGAAATGAAACACCCGCTTGGACTTATGGCACATGACCGTTACGGGAGTCGAAGGCTCGGCCCCCTCTTCCAAGAACTCCATAACGTCCTCGAAAGGCACGCCCAGTGCCGAAGCGATGTTCGCAGGGGTGTGGTCCTCGGCCATGCGCAGGACTTCTTTGCGGATCTGCTGCTCGGTTTTCATGCCTGCATCTCCTCACCTGCGCGCTGGGCGGCCAAAGACGCAATGTTGCGGGACAGAGCCCGGAACTGGACAACAGCCACCTGCGGCACCTCTGCGGCGTCCCGGTACAGCTGGCGAAACATGAACTCCAGAGCGGCGGCTGGATCGTCGTAGGGCCGCAGGAACGGGTAACCGGCCACGCCAAACCCGGCGCCATCGATCGAAACGCCGGCGGTCAGGGCTTCCTCGGCTGTAACCTCGCCCAGCGCGCAGCGGCGAACGGAGTTGACGAGCAGCGTCAGGCGTGATGCGGTAACCGGCATGCCCCCGGCATCCCTGATGCCAGACTCGGGTTTGGGCATGGCCGAAGGCCACGGCACGTCATAGCGGCGGCCTTCGCCGGCGTAGCGCAAGGACAGCAGGTTGCGACGGCGCTGCCGTTCCAGAACGGTGAACCCCTCACGCACCCACAGCGCGTCTCCGGTCTCTATGGGGCCGACAGAGGCCTCCGGAATGACCAGCACGCGGATGCGCTCCGCAATGATTGGCTGCACCAGGTGCGAAGCGACGGATACCGGGCGTGTGCACGCCACAGGCTCAATGATGATGCTCATGATGAAGGTCCTGAAATGAGGCCGCCCAGCGCAGGCGGCTGAAACTTGTCTGTTTGGTCTCCCCAGACACTCCACCCGGGCCGCTCCTGGCGGGAGAACAGCTCAAGCCGGTGCGGAGGGCGGCCAAGTAACTCGGGGGTGATCAGGCGCTCCGCCTCGCGGAACCCCTCTTCCGGCTTGCGGGAATGCTCGCGCACTCGGCCCATGAGGACAGATCGCACGTTGCGGGTGGTGCGGGGGCGGCCAATGGTCCCGATCAAGAACGGCTCACCGGCACAGCGCAGGATGTACCCTGTGCCAAATGCCAGCTTGCCGTTCTTGGTGGTCTTGACCCAATGGCCGCCAGTCTTGTGGGCAAAGCCCCAAGCGGCCATGACTTCGAAGGCCTGCGGCAGCATGGGGTTGGTGGCCCAGAGCCACAGTAGGCAGTCACGGGCGGCGATATCCGCCACCCGCATTGCCTTGATCTCGTCCAGGCTCATAGTCCGGTACTGACCCCCGGCGCCCTTGGCTGTCACGCCCTTCTTGGAGCGCGTGGCGAAATGCCAAGGCGGGTCGGCCATGATGAGGTCGAACCCTTCGCCTATTTCCATCCCGGGAAGGTTCATCAGGATACCCCGGCCACGTCCTCATCGACCATGCGCCATTCGCACAGTTCGACACGATCGACAGCGCGCCCGCGGAATGCCACCTGATGGCGCGCGGTGATTACGCGCACGCCGCGCTGGTTCTCAGACCAGATGCTGTGTACGCGGGTTTCCTCGAACCACTCATCGGCACGCACAGCGGCGAGGAATGACGCCATCTCCGGCCAGCGATTGGCATCCGCCTCGATCACATGGAAGGGGCGCATCGGGCGCCCGGTGTCCTGACCATCCATCCAAACCTTGAAGTAAATCTTGCTCATTGAAACGTCCTTTGCATTGCAGCGCCCAGCGCCGCGGTTGGAGCCCAAGCGGGCGTTGAACCGGCCCCGATGGGGCCGGAATTCACTTCCGGGGTTTCTTGAAAAAACTGGCCGCGAGAATTGCGGGGGTGATCCAGGCGACAACAAAGGCGGCGAGAACTAAGCTTCTGTCATCGGCAATGGGGTCCTTGTCGCTGGCCAGCACGGCGGCAGCGGTCGCCCACGCGGAGATCAGCAGGTAGAGGATCACCACTGCGGCGGGCCAGGTCACCATGCCGACCGCTCCCGCGCCTCGGCGGCGATCTCTGGCAAGGCCAGCGCCATAGACAGCGACATGTGCGCGATGGCGACAGCGGCGGCGGCGACGGTTGCGATGCACAGAGCCCGCATCGTCACATCCCCAACGCTTCTTTGTACATTTCGAGGACGGCCTCCTCCTCGGAAATGTCGTTTTCGTCGCGCTTGCGCAGGGCAATGATCTTACGCATGACCTTGGTGTCGTAGCCGCGGGCCTTGGCTTCGGCCATCACCTCTTTCTGCTGTTCGGCGATGGTCTTCTTTTCTTCGTCCAAACGCTCGAACCGCTCGATGAACTGGCGCAGCTCGCCAGCGGTCACGCGGTAGTTTTCGCTCTTCTCGTCTTCAGTCATGTCCATCATGGGAAAATTAGCTCCTGAACGCTTGGAAGGGTGCCGGCCTCCTGGGCGGCGGTGAACTGCGCCAAACCGAGCGCAACGGCCCAGACGAATGCGCAAATGATGGCGGCGGCGATGATCCAGCGGCGGCGGCGGGCGATGCGCCCGGGCTGCAGGTCGCCGCAGATGATGGCGTCACGCACGGCGCGGCCATTCGACAGATCCTCGATCGTGCCGAACTTGATCAGTAGGTCTGCGGCTTCGAGAACTTCCTGACGGTCGTGTAGGTCCGGCGCGGCGATGATCTCGCGGGCGCCAGGCAGAAGGGCGCGGGGGTGGACGGCGCGGCTCATTTCGCAAACCTCGTGCGCGCTTCCCGCTCTTCCTGCAGCAGCCACTCATGAACGGACTCGACGCGGTACAGGATCCTGTTGCCCGCATTGATGCAGACAGGGCCGCGCCCCTGGCTTTTCCAACGCGCCAGCGTGTCCATTGACAACCCCAGCTCTCCTGCCAGCTCCCGGCGGGTCAGCCACCCGTCCAGGATGCGGGTTGGGTGGCATTGCGCCTCCTGTGTGCCCTCGCTGAAATTGCTCATCGAATCTGCTCCTGATTGTCCCGCGCAAATCGCGGCGGCTTTCTCAGGGGTAGGATGACTCGAGGGGGGGCGGGGCGCTTAGGCGCGCTTAGGCGCAGATCGCGCCTATAATTTCCTGAATAGAGAAAATAGCTAGTTGACGGCCCGCAAGCCCCGAAAAGTTAACGTCCAAGGTGACGCATATAGGGCAGGCTTTTGGCGCAAATTTCTTGTATAACGCGAATTTTTTGATTTTTGCTAGTTTGAGAGTTGCAGTCCTGAAGACGTGTTGGCATCAATCCGGCAGAGCAAAAAAAGCCCTTTTTCATAGACTTGAGGAATGCAGCCATGAAGGCACCAGCCCGCGCTTTTTACAGCCTCTTCGAAGCCAGCGTCCGGTGGGAAAAATCTTGTAACGACATTGCAGGGTGGTCGGAGGCTGGTCATTTCAGGCTTCTGACCGGCATCCAGTTTGCGATGGCAGACGGCCAGCCCATCGCCGGGCAAGTCGAGGTGAGGCCTGCGGACATTTTCCAGATGGTCCGGCTGGACGGACCGCGGCCAACGGCGATGCGCGTCTACCGGGTCCGCCCCGTAGACAACCAGGGCGGGGATGGAGAGTGGGTCTTTGTAACCGACCAGAACGGTGAACACGGCGTCGAGGTATCGATCCACGACATCTACATTGCAGCAGATGACTACCGCCGGTTTGAAGAAGATCACGAATTCGGCCCGAAGCCCCGGATGACCACGCGGGGCCAATCGAAATACGATTGGGAGTCGATGTACGTGGCGATTTGCAAGCGGCTTTTCTCAGAGGGCCTACCGGAGACAGCCGAGGAACTCTGTAAGGAAATGCAAGATTGGTTCATTTCTCGCACCACCGGAGACGCGATCCCCGACATCAGCACCATACGGAAAAAGCTCAAGCCGGTCTGGCAGGAGCTTAGGGCAGAGATTTAACCATGCAGGCGCACAACGTCAGCATCAGAACGGGTGACGTAACGACCCCAACGGTCCATCACGGAACGGCGCTGGTCCAGCATGTCGGAGCGCGCATAGGACCGCTCCACCTTGGAACCGACCCGGTGCGCCAGGGCGGTCTCCGCCACATCGAAAGAGGCTGCATCGGTGTCCTGGACCCACGTGCGAAAGGACGTGCGGAAACCATGCGGGCGCCCGGGTTCATCCATTCCATTCAACACCTTCGCCAGAGCGGTCGAGGAAATGTATCCCTTGCGGTAGGAGGGGAACAGAAACTTGCTGCTTTGCGCCGCCCGTATCTCTTGGAGCAGGTCTAGTGCCGCACGGGATAGCGGCACTCGAAACTCCTCCACCTTGCCCTCTTTGCCCTTCATCCGCTCCGCCGGTATGGTCCAGACGTCTCCCACGATTTCATCGAACCGCGCGCCACGGGCGCTCTCGCTCCGGGTGGCCGTGAGGATCATCCAACGCAGGCACATGCGAGAGGCCCCATTGCCCGCCAGAGCTTCGTACAGATCGGGGATGCGATGCCAAGGCGTCGAGGTGATGTGGGTCACAGCGTTGTTTACTTCGCCCAGCATGAACTTTGCTGCTTCGACCGTAAACGGGTCCACGTCCATCCCCATCAGCGTAGCTTGGCGGAAAACGATGTGGATACGCTGAATCGCCTTGGTGGCGGTGGCGTGTTTCTTCTTCCAGATGGGTCGAAGGGTTTCGGCGATATCAGACTGGTGCAACGAGGATATACGACGCTTCCCGATCTTCGGAATGACATGAGTTTTCAGAGGGCTGAACCAGCGCCCCCGCTCGCCCTCGCCGCGCAGGCCGGCCTTCTTCGCCTCGAACACAATCTCCGCCACCTCCTCAAAGGTGGGGTCAGTCTTTGACATCAGATCAGCGGCTTCCTGCATTTGTCTTTCCCGTTCCGAAATCGGGTCCTTGCCTTCCGCCACGACCGCCGCCCAGCGGTCGCGTTCTCTGCGGGCGACGGCCAGGGTCAAATCGTCGGCAGACCCTATCCCCATTTCTCTGCGGCGGCCAGCAAAGGTGTACCGGAACACCCATCGGCTCGATGTGTCGGTCTTGTAGAGGCGCAGCCCGCCGCCATCGTCCAGCTTGCCGTTTGCCGCCTTCTTCACCGCCACCGCGGTCAGCTTGTTTTTTGCCCTTGCCATTCTGTGTCCCCCAATGTGTCCCCCAATAGGTGCCGTGCTTTAGCGGCACGCAGCGGCACACAGTGGCGCATCATTTGGCGAATTTCTCAAGTCAGGACAACCCTTAGTGGCGCATGCGGGCGCATTCTGGCACACTTGGCCTGTGCTTCTCGACCGCACCAACTTTTATCTGGAAATTTGTCAAAATGCCGATGCCCTGTGCGTCAGCGGTATACGCGCGCCGGTCTGTTGCGGGAATATCAGCTGCCCGGGCCTTTGGCCGGTGCTGGCGGCGTTTCCCGGTTCCGGCAAGCCGGCTGGCCGGCTATAACCGGCCCCGTTCCCTGTGCCTCGCATCTGGAGCCAAAAACGCCATAACGTGATGCAGCAGTATGCCCAGTTCAGATCCCGGGAATTGCGACGGCAAGATCCTTGAACGCGAATTCAGTGCGTTGTCCCTGGCAGGAAATAACCTGCTGGACGCCGTGGAACTGCCTGCGCCCAGCGGGCGGATTGCCCGCCTGTTCTTTAAATCCGGAACCTCGCGGGCGGGCCTCAGCATTGCGTCCCCGGCAGAGCGGACAGTGCTGCACAATTATGGCGGCGCCCCGGTTCTGGAAGCCGAGATTGCAGAAGCCCCCGGCGCGGTTACCGTTTCCGCAGAAGGCGCGCTTTACAATGTGCCGCTCCATCCAGAGGAGACGGAGCTGTTTGCAGGGCTCAACGTGGTGGCCGCGGTCCGTAATGGCGAAACAGCCCGATCCACTGCCGAATGGCTGCAGTTCCATGTAACCCAGCATGGGCTGCAGGGGGCTGTCATTCTTGACCGGGCGCAACCGCAGAACAGCCGCCGCTTTATAGGGGAGCTGCAAGCGCTCGCAGCGTCCTTCACCGGGCTGAAGCAGGTCGTGGTGGTGCATTCCAAACTGCCCTTGGGCAAGGATGGCCTGCCAGAAGAGGCGCATCCCTTTAACGTGCCGGGCGCACCGGGCAAGGACCGGATGGACATCCCGCCAGCGGATCCCTGGCAGGCGCCGCTGGGCGAATTCCTGATTTACGAAATCCTGCGCGCCCGCTTCCTTGGCCGCGCGCGGGCAGTGGCCAATATCGACCTGTTTGATCTTTTGGCGCCCTGTGACGGGCCGAATATCTTTGACCAGACCGTCGCCGCGCCGGCGGGCTGCCTGCGTCTCGGCGGGGTGCAGGCCTACCCCTGGCGGGTGCGCAAGGGAGCGCAAGCGTGTTTTGCGGATCACATCTGCACGCAGTTCGATGCCGCCGGGCTGCGGCCGCGCTGGTGCCTGGCGCCGGCCAAAGCCGGCGACAGCTGCATCTGGCGGCTTGTCCGGGTGGTCGGGGCTGAGCCCGATCCCGCGGACGATCGGCGGTTCTACCGTTGCATGGCCCTGCGGCATCCCACCGACACGGTGTCCAAGATCGTGCCGAAAACCAGTCTGGTGGAAACGCCCGAGCTGCTGGCGCTGGCAACGGGCTATTTCAACGCCAAGCCCGTGCGCATTCCCGGGGAGCGGGCCGTCAAGCGGGCCGGCGGCACTCCCAAGACTGCCATTGTCACCACGATGAAAAACGAAGGGCCGTTCATTCTGGAATGGCTGGCCTATCACCGCGCGATCGGAGTGGATGATTTTCTCGTCTACACCAACGACTGCACCGATGGCACCGATACGATGCTGCAGCTGCTGCAGGACAAGGGGATTGTCCAGCACCGCGAAAACCCGTTCCGCAACACGGATCTGAAGCCGCAGCACGCGGCTTTGCAGGCAGCAGAGGAGGAGCCGGTGATCCGCGAGGCCGACTGGCTGGTCTGCATGGATGTGGATGAGTTCATCAACATCAAATGCGGCGAGGGACGGTTGCCCGACCTGTTTCAGGCCGTGGGCGATGCCAACATGATCGCAATGACCTGGCGGCTGTTCGGCAACAATGATGTGCGCGAATTCACCGGCGATCTGATCACTCGGGAGTTCACTCGCTGCGCCTATGAGGTGACCCGCAAGCCGCACCAGGCCTGGGGCTTCAAGACCCTGTTCCGCAACACCGGGATCTTCAAGAAGCTGGGGGTTCACCGGCCCAAGGGACTGAAGCCGCAGCTGTGGGAGGATATCCGCTGGGTCAACGGCTCAGGCCAGGACATGCCGCGTGAGATGTTCCGCAACGGCTGGCGCTCCTCGACGAGCACCTATGGCTATGACCTGGTGCAGCTCAACCATTACGCCGTACGAAGCGCCGAAAGTTTTCTGGTCAAGCGCGACCGGGGCCGGGTGAACCATGTGGATCGCGATCAGGGGCTGTCCTACTGGTTCCGGATGAACAACAACGCCGAGGAAGAGCGCTCGATCCAGCGCATGATCCCGGCGCTGGAGGCGGAAATGGCCCGGCTGCTGACAGACCCGGATATCGCTGCTGCGCATGAATACGCCAGCCGCAAACACCGCGAGAAAATCGAGGAGTTGAAGGGGCGGGACGACATGCTGGCGCTGTTCCGGGAGCTGACAGGCGAGAAACTGCGCAAGCTGTCGCGCATGCACGCGCATTTTGGTGCCAATGTGTTCCTCAGCGGCCCCGGCGTGATCCCGGACAAGATCGCTGAAAACGAGCCCGGCAGCGATTTCTGGTTCACGGTGGAACGCGGTGAAACCAACCATTGACACCCGCGGCCCTCACATTGACAGGACTCCGGACTGCGGGTTAGAATCCGGCAACAAAAAAAGCTGGTAAGAAGCTGCATTAATTGGTTTTTTTGAGGGGCAGTCTTTATGGCACTTCCGGCCATCGCGTCACTATGGGTGGGCCCAGAACTCAGCTGGCTGGAACAGCTTTGCCTTCAGTCCTTTCTGGATCAGGGCCACGAGGTAGTGCTGTTCACTTATGACCCAGTCCAGGGCGTGCCCGGCGGGGTGAAAGTGGCGGATGCCAATGAAATCTTGCCCGCTGACCGCATCATCCGCCACGCCCGCACCGGCAGCCCGGCCTATCATGCCGATATCTTCCGCCTGCATTTGCTGCGCAAGACCAACTACATCTGGGCCGATACCGATGCCTATTGCTGCCAGCCGTGGGATATCAAGGGCAAGCATTTTCATGGCTGGATCTCCGATGGCAAGCCGATGGTCAACAATGGGGTTCTGCGGCTGCCCAAGACCTCCAAGACCCTTGCGGCGATGCTGCGTTTTACCAGCGATGAATATCCCGTCCCGCCCTGGTACAGCGATGAAAAACAGGCCGAATTGCAGGCGTTCAAGGACGGCGGTCAGGGGGTTCATGTTTCGCTTTTGCCCTGGGGTGTCTGGGGGCCGGATGCGCTCACTTGGTTCCTGCAGGAAACCGGCGAGGTCAAACATTCCCGGCCCGGCCATGTGATTTACCCTGTGCCGTTCAAGCGGGCCGGAGTGGTGCTGAACCCGAATCGCGCGAACCAGGCGCGCGGCCATATCCGCAGCGATACACTGTCGATCCACTTCTGGGGCCGCCGCTTCCGCAACATCGCGGCCAAATACGGCGGGGTGCCCGCCGAGGGCTGCTATGTCCACGACCTGCTGGCCCAGCATGGGATCGATGCCGGAAAAACCCGCCACCTGCTGCAGCCGGCCCCGGAACCGGAAGACAAACCCGTGGAGGCGATCGACCCGGTGGCGCTGGATTATTCCATGTTCAGCGATCAGGACGTCGCCAATATCCTGCTGCAGCGATCAGAGCTGGCAAGTTCAGGACAGACCATCAAGGACTGGGTGGCGGGTGACGGTAAGCTGCTGCTGGCGGACGCCCGGTCGCAGCGGGACCGCATCCTGCATGAATCGATCCGGATCGCGGAACGGGAATGCGAATTCTTTCTGAAGGCCACCGATCCCATTGCGCCCGAACGCGCCGCGGACATCGGCTGCGGATATGCTTTTGCCAGCCTGCTGCTGCACCGCCGGTACGGCTGCGAAATCGTTCTGATCGATATCGAAGAAGGCAACGGCCGCCACTTCGGATTTGAGGGCGAGGGCGCGGGTTATACCAGCCTCGAGACCGCCCGTGCGTTTCTGGAAAAGAACGGCGTGCCGGCCGGAAAGATCACCACCCTTAATCCCAAAATCGAAGACATTGCGCCGCTTGGCGCCTTCGACTTGGTGATCAGCCTGGCGTCTTGCGGGTTTCACTATCCCGTCGGCACCTATCGGGATTTGTTCAGCAACCAGATCAGCAGCGGCGGCGGTATTGTTCTGGACATTCGCAAGGGATCCGGCGGCATTGGCGCCATGAAAAGCTTCGGCACCGTCAAGGTGCTGGCCAAGCACGGTAAATATTCAACAGTCATCACCCGGGCGGAGCAGGAGTCATGATCGAGATACTGGAAACCCACGGTGTCAAAATCCCGTTGAATCCGGATGTCATCACCTCAAAGATCGCACGCGCGATCCGCAAGGACCGCTATGAGCTGGACGAGGTCTCCGGCACCCCCAAGTTCCTCGAAAAAGACGACAGGGTGATCGAGCTGGGCGCCGGGATCGGGTTCATCTCTTCGTTCCTGGGTGTGAACCTCGGGGTTGAGAACGTGCTGTGCGTCGAGGCAGATCCGTCCTTGTGCGACTTCATCGGCAATGTGCATGCTCTGAACGGGCTTACCGCCGCACAGGTGCGCAACTGCGTTGCCTTGAATGACGCCACCGCCGAAGGGCCAATGTCCTTTTTTGTCCGCGAGCAGTTCTGGTCCTCCTCCCTGGATGGCGAAGACCCCTATGTCAAAGCCATCGAAGTGCCGGGTACCCGTCTGTCGCAGCTGATCCGTGATTTCCGTGCCAATACGCTTATCATTGATATTGAAGGCGGAGAGCGGGATTTGTTTGCGCCTGCGGATCTGACAGGTATCGATAAGATCTTTCTTGAGATCCATACGCGTAAAATTAAGAAAATCGGGATAAAGCAGTGCTTTGATGCGCTTTCGCAGAGCGGTTTTTGCTACGATCAGCAGGTCAGCCGCGGCGGATCAGTTCTGTTCCGGCGCATCCCAAGATGGCAGTTAAAGCAATATGCTGGGTGACGGTTTCGACTTTAAAACGGTCCTTTCCGCCTTGGATGCGGATGAAGTCGCCAATGTTGCGGATGTAAACGGCCAGGCGCCTGAGCTGACAGCACTGCTGCACCAGCGTTATGGTTGTTCGGTGGATGTGGTCTGCCTGGACGGCAAGGGGGCCTTTGCGTCTTTGCCCGATGAGCAGTTGGAAAGCTATCTTGCAGACCTGAAGCGGGGCGGGGTGGACCCTGAGGCGGTCCGCATCGTGACTCGGCCGCGCAGACTGGGCCAGTACGACGTTCTGATTTCCCTGAACGGGTTCGGCGCCGGGCATAAGCCGCAGCACCTCAAACCGGTGCTGGACCGGGCGCTGCATCCGCTTAGCCGCCTGGTGATTGAAATCCGCAAAGGTTCTGGCAGCTATCCGTTCCTCAAGGCCTATGGCAGCTGCAATACGCTGGTGCCGCCTGAGGCCGGCAGGAATGGTCTGGCGATCCTCTCCGCCGAACCGCAGGAGGTGCTGCCGCCCTCGGGCGAATGGACCAAGGTGGCCCGCCAACTGGCCGGCAAGGAAGGTTTCTTTGATGAACTGGAAGAGCATTCCTTCCTGTTCCTGCCGCGCGGCAGCACACTTGTGGTGACTTTCGACAACCTTGATATTGCAATGTCCAAGCGGGAGGAGCGGCGGCCCTGGGGCTTCGGCTTCATTGAGGCGCAGGGCTGGTCGATGCTGGGGGTAATGGCCAACGGCTGGACCTGGTTCCGCCACCAGGAGGTGTCCGCCAAGTTCGAAGCGCTGCGCGACAGTGGTTTCTTTGCGCAGTTTTCCCGGGTGGTCTTTTACGGTGCGTCAATGGGGGGCTATGCGGCCGCGGCCTATGCAGCGGCGGCGCCCGGATCGACAGTGTTTGCGATCAGCCCGCAATCCACTCTCGACAAGACGCTGGTGCCTTGGGAAATGCGCTACAAGAAGGTCTGGGACAGGGATTTTTCCGGGCCCTTCGGGGATGCATCCCTGGCCAGCCAGGCGGCGGGCGACGTGCATATCATGTTCGACCCCTACGTGACGCCCGATGCGGCCCATGCGGCCCGTTTTTCCGGGGCAAATGTCACTTTCTGGCGCTGTCCGCTGCTGGGCCACCGGCTGGGGACCTCGCTGCAGCAGATGGGCATCCTGCAGGAGATTGCCCGCGGTGCCATTTCCGGCGAATTGACACCGCACCGGTTTCACCGCCTGCTGCGCAAACGCCACGAATTCCCGCGGTTTCAGCGGGAGCTGGCCAATTTGGCTCTGGACCGCGGCCATCCGCGCCTTGCGAAACAAGCCTGCGAGTATATTTTGCGCCAGCGGGATGACCGGTTCTTCCGCAGGATGAAGGCGCGGTTATAAGCAATTACAACCTGTGACTTCCGCCAGGCCGCACGCCGGTATCTTATGCGGATCAGGGAATGGGCAAAGGCCGGACAGGACGATGAACCAGGCAAAGGCTGACATGCGGGACATTACCCTTGCTTTCCATATCGGGGCGCCGAATACCGATAACGGCCAGCTGACCTGGTCGCTGCGCAAGGATGCGCAGCGGCTGCTGGAACAGGGCGTCATGATCCGCCGTCCAGGCACCTATTTGGCGGCGCTCAATCAAATGCTGCGCAAGCAGACCCAGGACTCTGTCTCCGCTCAGGAACGCGCGGCGCTGCTGGCCGGCATTGTCAAGGATCAGGACATTTCCCGGATCATCCTGACCAACTCCGGATTTCTCGGGATGCCGGGCTGGATGCTCAGCGGCGGGCGGCTTTATCGCAATGCGGGCAGCAATACAGCGGCGCTGCGGGGAGTGTTTCCGGACACTCCCTGTGAATTCTTCCTGGGCCTGCGCAACCCCGCCACGCTGATCGGCCCGGTCTACAAATCGCAATCCGGCAGAAGCTGGAAGCAGTTTACCGCAGGCACGGATTTCCTCAATCTGCGCTGGTCGGACGTGGTTGCGGATATTCAGGACAGTAACCCCGGCTGCCGCATCACTGTCTGGTGCAACGAGGAAACGCCGGTGATCTGGCCCAACATTCTGGGGCAGGTGACGGGGCTGGGTGACGGTTTCCGTTTCGCCGGCGAATTGGACATCACCCGCGGCATTATTTCGGAGGCGGGATACGAGCGGCTGGAGGCTTATCTGGAAAACCGCCCCGGCCTGTCGGAAGACCAGCGTGAACGGGTGCGCGCGCTGTTCCTCAGCTATTACCACTCAGAAGAGGCGATCGAAGAGGAAATCGATCTGCCGGGCTGGTCGCAGGCGCTGGTGGATGACATGAGCGAAAGCTATTTTGCTGATGCCGAGCTGATCCGCCGGATGCCTGGCGTCACGTTCCTGTCCTGAGGATGGGGCGCCCGTAAAGCGGCTTCATCAGAATTGCAGTCAGATACATCGGAATCTGATAGCAGCCCAGGAAGATCAGCAGCGGCTCGGTGGTGGCAGCGGGCAGGGCGATCAGAAACAGGGCAAAGTTCCGGTTGCCGGCGACAACAGCACAGGGCACGGCGCCACTGCCCGCGCGGCGGCGCATCACTGCAAATGTCAGCACTTGCAGGCCGAGGTTGGCGGCCAAGGCAAACCCCAGCCATTGCAGCACCAGCAGCGGGTCCGTGCGCAGCGCAGGCCCCAGGGCTGCCATCAGCCCGACGACGATCACCGACAGCGCAATCACTGTCAGCCCGTCAATGGCCTTGGCCTGCTCTGCGCGCAGATTTGGCAGCGTCAGGCGCCGCAGCAGGAAGGCGGCCAGAACCGTTACTCCGATGGCGCCGATCAGCCGCGCCGAGGCGCGCAACACGCCGCCAAGATCGCCAAGGCCGGGTGCCAGAAGAAACACCGGGATTATCGTCAGCGGCATCAGAGCCGTGCCGGTGATCAGCAGGCGGAAGGCAGGCTCCGGCGCGTGGCCCATCAGTGAGGTGATGTTGGGGCTGCCGGTCACCGAAGGGGCGCTCAGCATCAGGATCAGCGACACTGCGGCAGGGGTCTGCACCACACCGAACAGCGACGCCAGCCCCAGCGCCAGCAGCGGCAGCGCCACTTGCAGGAACGCAATGGCCTTCAGCGTGCCGATCCCGTCCGCCAGACCGCCCGCCGCCTTGCGCAAGCCGATCCGGTAGGCATTTAAAAACAACAGCCCGGCCACCATTTCCGGCAGCCAGGGCTTAAGCGCGGCGGCCAGGCCGGGCAGCAGCAGCCCGGCCAGCAGCCCAAGCACCAAGGCAGCCCGCCCATGCCGGGCGGCAAAGGCGAGCGCTGTCATCATAGCTCTATACGGGCCCTGGCCGCAGGTTGTCGGGCAGATAGGTCGCCAGCTCCGGGAAGGCGATCAGCACAAACACCATCAGCACCATGATCAGGAACATCGGCACCGCGGCGCGGGCGATATAGCTCATCTCGTGTTGGGTCATGCCCTGCATCACAAACAGGTTAAAGCCGATCGGCGGTGTGATCTGCGCCATCTCGACAACCACCACGATGAAGATGCCGAACCAGATCAGGTCAATGCCCGCCTGGCGGATCATCGGCTCCACCACTGCCATGGTCAGCACCACCGAGGAAATGCCATCCAGGAAACAGCCCAGAACGATGTAAAAGACCAGCAGCACCATCAAAAGCTCCAGCCGCGTGAGCTCCCACCCGGCAATCAGATCCGCCAGCCCGCGCGGCAGGCCGGTAAAGCCCATCGACAGCGACAAGAAGGCCGCACCGGCCAGGATCAGCGCAATCATCGCACTGGTGCGGGTGGCGCCCATCAGGCTGCCGGTGAAGGTTTTCCAGTTCAGAGACCCTTGCCCCAATGCCAGCAGCAGCGAGCCGATGACGCCAAACGCTGCGGCCTCGGTGGCGGTGGCAATGCCAAGGTACATGGAGCCGATCACCACAATGATCAGTGCAATCACCGGCGCCAGAAAGCGGGAGTTCTTCACCTTCTGGGCAAAACTCAGCCTGGCCTCGGGGGTTGGGTTCCAGTCCTTGCCGAGTTTGGAATAGATCGCCACATACCCCATGAACATCGCCGCCAGCACCAGCCCCGGCAGAATGCCGGCAAAGAACAGCTTGGTGATCGATTCATTGATGGTGACGCCATAGACAATCAGCGTCAGCGACGGCGGGATCATCAGGCCCAGCGTGGCCGCGCCGGTCAGCGTGCCGATCACCATGGTTTCGGGATAGTTGCGCTTTCGCAGTTCGGGGATCGACATCTTGCCGACGGTGGTCAGCGTCGCGGCAGAGGAGCCGGAGACCGCGGCAAACACCGTGCAGCCGACGATATTGGTATGCACCAGGCCGCCGGGCAGCGCCGCCATCCAAGGTGCCAACCCTTTGAACATGTCCTCGGACAGCCGGGTCCGGTACAGAATTTCCCCCATCCAGATGAACATCGGCAGCGCCGTCAGAGTCCAGCTGGAAGAGGCCGACCAGATCGTGGTCAGCATCACGTCGCCGACAGGACGGGCGGTGAACAGCTCCATGCCGACCCAAGCCACGCCCATCAGCGCCAGGCCAACCCAGACGCCGGACCCTAGAAGGGTGAACAGCACGAAGAGAAACAGAATGATAACTGAGATATTTTCCAAGGGGCTTACTCCGCGTGGCTCTGGTCGTCCAGATCCCGGGTGATGCGGTGGTCACCGCGGAAGATCACATGAATCAGATGATCGGTCAGGGCGACGGCCAGAACGGCCCCGCCGAACAGCATCACGCTTTGCGGTATCCACAGGGGCGTGCGGTCCTGGCCCTGGCTGACGTCGTTGAATTTCCAGCTCCAGTAGACAAACCGGTAGGCGTAATAGGTGAAATACCACATCACCGCGGTGCCGATGCCAAAGCACCAGATCTCCAGCACCCGGCGGAAGCCTTCGGGCACGGCATTCAGCAGGATCGACACCCGGATATGGCTGCCCCGGTTCAACGCATTGGCAAAGGCCAAAAACGACGCGGCGGCCATCGCATAGCCCGCGTAATCCGGCGCGCCGGGAAACACCTCACCGGTCCAGCGGGCAAGCATCTGAACAACGATCAGGCCCAGTATCGCAATCAGGCAAAGGGCGGCCAGCACCCCAGCGGCGAGGTAAAGAAAATCCAGTCCGGAGCGCAGCCCCCTGAGCACAGTCATATCATCCCCATCGGCTTATTTTATTATGAGATTACGGGCGGCCCATTCTGCGCCGCCCGTATCCTGCACGCTGTTTATTCTGCGCGGAATGCATCGACGATGGCCTTGCCCTCGTCGCCTGCGGCTTCCAGCCATTCGTTGGTCATGGTGTCGCCGATTTCCTTCAGCTCGGCCGTCATCTGCTCCGATGCCGGGCCGACGTTCATACCGCCGTCGCGCAGTCCCTGCAGGGTGAAACCGGTGTATTCCTTGGCCCGCCAGTTGCCCGCATATTCCGCAAGCTTGGCGCAGCCCATGATCACGTTCCGGCTTGCCTCGGAGGTGCCGTTCCAGATTTCGGTGTTCACAAACACATAGTTGCGCGGCAGCCAGGCATCCACTTCATAGAAATAACCCAGGCTTTCCCAGACCTTGCGGTCATAGCCGGTGGAGCCGGAGGAAATCATGGCTTCCGCAACCCCAGTGGCAAAGGCCTGGCTGATCTCAGCGGCCTCGATGGTCACCGGCAGCATCCCCGTCAGCTCTGCCAGGCGCGAGGTGGCGTTGTTGTAGGAGCGGAACTTGATGCCCTTCATCTCGGCAACCGAGGTCACTTCGTTCTTGAAATACAACCCCTGCGGCGGCCACGGCACGGCATATAGCAGGGTCAGATTCTGCTCGGCCAGCAGCTTTTCAATCGACGGTTTGGCGGCGCGCCACAGCTTGTCGCTGTCATCGAACGAGGTCGCCAGGAAGGGGATCGAGTCAAAGCCGAACAGCGCGTTTTCGTTCTGGTGTCCGGACAGCAGCCGCTCGCCGATCGGCGCCTGGCCGGTCTGCACCGCGCGTTTGATGTCGGCGCCCTTGAACAGCGATCCCGACGGGTGGGTCTTGATCTCCACCTCGCCGCCGGTGCCGGTGGTCACGCATTCAGCAAACTCCGCGCCGGTCGCCGAGTGGAAGTTGGAGGCCGAATAGGCCATTGGCATGTCCCAGGTTTCCGCCGCGGCGGGCAGGGCGGCAGCCGCCGTCAGCGCGGTGGCGGCAAGCAGTCTGGTCAATTTCTTCATGGTCTTCTCCCTGTTTCAGTTTCGGCCCCTTAAGAGGCACTGGTTGGTTTCAATTCGCATAGCGCGCCGGGTCATAGGCGCTCATGTCGATGTTCGGAGTGCGGCCCGAAATCATCTGCGCCAGCAGGCGGCCTGTCTTCGGCCCGCCGGTCAGGCCGATGTGATGATGGCCAAAGCCGACAAAGGCGCCGCTGAGGTCCGGCACCCCGCCAATCACCGGGATCGAATCGGCAGGCGCCGGGCGGTAGCCCAGCCATTCCTCTTCATGCTTCCAGGTGACACCGGGCAGGATGCGCCGCGCGTTCTTGCGCAACAGCTCAAGCGGCCCCTTCGACGGCCCGGCCTCCAGCCCGCCGAATTCCACAATGCCTGCAATCCGGATCCGTCCCTGCATCGGGGTCACCACGCATTTGGCTGCTGCCACCATGACAGGCGCTTTCGGCATTGCCGAAGGTTCCCATAATTCAAGATGATAGCCGCGTTCTGCTTCCAGTGGTACGGAAATTCCCAGTTTCTCTGCCAGCGGCTTGGACCAGACGCCGGTGGCGATAACGACAGCGTCGCAAGGGATGGTCTCGCCGCCTGCGCGCACGCCGGTCACCTGGCCGTTCTCTCGGGCGACATCCTCGGCAAATGCCCGGATCAGCCAGCCTCCATTGGCCGTCACATACGCGGCCAGATCCTTCACATACCGGCCCGGGTCGGTGATGATGCCGTGGTTCTTCAACCGCGCGGCAAAGCCGAATTCCTCAGCATAAATCCCGTCATAAGCGCGGACCTCCGCGCCCTCCAATTCATCCCACTGGAACCCGTGTTTCCTCCGCAGGCCCCAGCCGAATGCATCCTCGCCGAAATGCGCGCGGTCATTGTAGAGGAACAGATAATCGGAGGGTTTCAGGTGGCGTTCTGCCCCGGTGCCTGCCGCCAGTGCCTGATGGTTCGCCAGCGAATCCCCGACCAGCGGCGCCAGTGCCGCGGCTATCCGGGCGGTGTCTTCGGCATTGGCATGGCCCATATATTTCATCAGCCAGGGGGCCAGCCTGGGCAGATACTCCCAGCGCAGGAACAAGGGCTGCTCAGGGTCCAGCAGCATCTTCGGCGCCTTCTTCCACAGCCCCGGACCCGTCACCGGCACGATGGAGCAGGAGGCCAGAATGCCGCCGTTGCCATGGCTGGTGCCTTCACCCGGCCCCTTGCCGTCGATCAGGATGACCTGATGCCCGTCGCGCTGCAGCTCGATCGCGGTTGAGACGCCGACAATGCCAGCGCCAATGATGGCAACGGTTTTCTTGGCGTTGGTCATGCCGCAACCTTCTTGGAGACTGCGTAGCGGTTCAGCTTTTCCAGATCCGGTTTGATGTCCAGCCCTGGCCCATCCGGAACCACCACCTGGCCGTCCACGACTTGGAAGGGGGTCTCCAGAATGTCCTCTTTCAGGAAGTAGCGCGCCTGATAGAACTCGCAGCCCAGCTTGATCTCGGGCGTGGCGGCAATCATGTGGGTGCCCGCCAGATGCGCCAGCCCCGCCTCGAACATGTCGCCGCCATAAGCCGACAGCCCATTGGCCGCCGCAATCCGCGCCACTGTCTGGCCGCGGGTGAGGCCGCCGGATTTCATGATCTTGACCGAGACGCCGTCGCAAATGCCTTCGCGCGCCGCCCGTACCATATCCTCGGGACCGAATACGCTTTCGTCCGCCAAGAGCGGCACGTCGATCATCCCGCGCAGCTTGGCCATCATGCCGAAATGATGGAACCGCACCGGCTGCTCGATGAAGTCCGGCCGGAACTGCGCCACATCACGCACCTGCGCGGGTGCGTCCTCTATGCTCAGGCCCTGGTTATAGTCCACCCGCACGCGGAAATCCGGAAAGTCCTTGGCAATCCGCTCCAGCCGCATGATGTCAAAGGCATGATCCCTGAAACCGGTCTTCAGCTTGATCAGCCCGACCTTGTCGGCGCGCAGCCGGTGCAGAAGGTCAATGTCCTTGGCAAAGTCCGGATCGGCGATCGAACAGCTTAGCGGAATGGTATCGCGGCATTTCCCGCCCAGCAGCGCCCAAACCGGCACACCGGCGATCCGTCCGGTCAGATCCAGCAAAGCGCTCTCCAATGCCGCCTTGGCCTCGGTGCAATGGGCGATCACCCTGGCTGCGTCCTCCATGATCGCCGCGCGGTCCGCCACCCGGCGGCCCTCCACCAGCGGGCGGATGTAACGGTCAAGCGCCGCCAGGCTGGCCTCCGGCGTTCCGGTGAACACCGACCAAGTGGAGGCCTCGCCAAAGCCTTCGGCGCCGCTCTCGCCGCGCAGCCGGACAATCACAACCTCGCAAGAGCCCTCCACCGACCCGATCCCATGGTCGCGGCGCGACCGCACAGGCAGTGCGAGATGCCACAAATCCATCCCGGCAATCTTTTCTTCCAGCACGCGTGTTTTCCTCCCAGCTGCGAAAGGAACCCTGCCTTGACTTGATCATCATTACCAATACAAAGAATTCAATAAGGTATCACAAAAAATGATGTTCTGCCGATGTCTTTCCGCTTCCGCCAGCTGCAGGCGTTCCACGCCATTGTCGAAACCGGCACCGTCACCGGAGCGGCCGAACAGCTGGGAATTTCTCAGCCCGGCATTTCCAATCTGCTCTACCAGCTGGAACGCCAGACCCGCCTCAAACTGTTTGAGCGCAGCAAGGGCCGGCTGATCCCCACGCCCGAAGCCGGGGTGCTGTTTCAAGAGGTCGATACCGTGGTGCGCGGCCTTGATCACGTGGCGCAGGCGGTCACTGACCTGCAGAACAAGCAGGCGGGCCAGCTGCAGGTCGCCTCGCAGCATTCCATGTCCTTTGGCTTCATGCCCGCGCTGATCGCCCGCTTTGCCCGCACCCGGCCGGACCTGTCGATCTCCTTTCAGGCGCAGTATTCGTTGAAGATCCAGGAATGGGTGATTTCGGGGTTGTTTGAGATCGGCGTCTGCGAAATGCCGCTGATCCATGACGGGCTGGAGGCGCATCCGATCAACGTCGAAACCCGGCTAGCGATCCCCGCGGACAACCCGCTGGCGGAACACGGCGTGCTGACGCCCGAACTTCTGGAAGGCGTGCCCTTCATCGTGATGGGGCCCGAGCACATGACCCACCGCCGCACCCGCGAGGTGTTTCAGCAGGCGGGTATCCCGCTGAAAGCCCGGGTGCATTCGCATCTGTTCAAGAACCTTCTCAGCTTTGTGCAGGAGGGGATGGGGGTCTCGATCCTCGACCCTTTCGTGCTGGATTTCGAAGCTGGCGGCGGCTTTGTCTCGCGCCCGTTCCGGCCCCGGATCATGATGGAAATGGCAGTGATCACCTCCAAGTCCAGGCCGCTGTCGGCGGTTGGGCAGGAGTTTCTGGCGCTGCTGAAGAAGGAGCTGGCACCCTATTCGGTTGAAGCTTCCTGATTTGCCTTAAACTGTATGCAGTTTAGAATTCAATATTGCGCGAGGCTGTGCGCTCCCGTAACCTGCACCGCGGATTGAACAGATGGCGGGATAATGGCTAAACGCGAAAGCAATGTGGACCGGGTTTATGAGGCGCTGCGGCGGATGGCGGCGGATTTTGCCTTCAAGCCCGACCAGCGGATCAACGAAAGCGCCCTGTCCGAGGTGCTGGGCGCCAGCCGCACACCGCTGCGCGAGGCGCTGAACCGGCTGGTGGCCGAGGGCTTCCTGACCTTCCAGAACAACCGCGGCTTTTTCTGCCGCCCGCTGACGCCCAGCTACATCATGGACCTGTACGAGTCCCGGGTGGCGGTGGAATGCGAGGCGGCCCGGCTGGCGTGCACCCGCGCCCCGCACGAGGACATCGCGGCGCTGGCGGATTACCTGAACCGGATGGAGCCCGAGTATGAAAGCGCCACCGACCCCGGGGCGCTTTTGGCGATGGACGAGAGCTTCCACGCGCGGCTGGCGCAGCTTTCGGGCAACAGCGAGCTGCAGAGGATCCTCAACAACCTGAATGGCCGGATCCGCTATATCCGTCTGATCGACCTCAAACGCATGCGCGACCGGGCAGGGGGCAAGGCGCCTGGAGACATTTCGGCCCACCGCCAGATCGTCGACGGCATTGCCGCCCGCAATGCCGAGGCCGCCGTATCGGCGATGCGCAGCCACATTGAAAAACGCCGGGAAGAGGCGACCGAAGCGGTCCGCATCGCCTTTTCCCAGCTCTACGTTCCGGACGAGTAGGGGAGCCACATGGAACACGGCGGCAAGACAGTCTTTGGCGCTGCAGTTGGCATCCTGATGCTGGAGACCCGGTTTCCCCGTATCCATGGCGATATGGGCAATGCGATGACCTGGGACTTCCCGGTCCACTACAAGGTGGTGCGCGGCGCCAATCCCGAAAACGTGGTGCGCGGCAACCCCAAGGAGCTGCTGGACCTGTTTGTCGAGGCCGGCCGCGATCTGGTCGCCATGGGGGCCGACGGCATCACCACCAATTGCGGTTTCCTGGCGCTTCTCCAGGACGAGGTGAAACAGGCGCTGGGGGTGCCGGTGGCGACATCCTCGCTGATGCAGGTGCCGATGGTGCAGGCCCTGCTGCCCGCAGGCAAGTGCTGCGGTATTCTGACGATTTCCAAGGCCACGCTGACACCGGCGCATCTGCAGGCCGCAGGCGTGCCGCTGGACACACCCATTGCCGGCACTGACGGCCTGCGCTGTTTTACCCGCGACATCCTCGGCGACGCGTCGGAGATCGACTTCGAGGCCTGCCGCCTCGACATGATCGACGCCGCACGGGCGATGGTGGCGGAAATCCCGGACCTTGGCGCCATCGTGCTGGAATGCACCAATATGGTGCCCTATGCCCGCGATGTGCGCAAAGCTACCGGCCTGCCGGTGTTTTCAATCTATTCTTTCATCAACTGGTTCCAGGCCGGCCTCTTGCCCAAGGGATTCCCGCTGGAGCTGGATGATCCGCGCTGGTGAGGCCGTGCCGGAGTGCAGTGGGAATTTCTTAATGAACCCTAAGTTTAAGGTCAGCATCGCTGTCCAAATGTTTCGCGCGCGAAACATTTGGACAGAAGTTCTGACCTTTTTTCTCAGCCCGGCTCAGCTCAGAACCAGCAGCCAGAACCACACGGTTAAAATGCTCGCCCCGGTGGCAATCAGCACCGAAGACGCCGCCACCCGTTTTGCCCGGCCGTACATATTGGCAAAGATATAGCCGTTGAACCCGATCGCCATCGCAGCGTTCAAAACGCCCGAGCGGAACAGATCCTGTGGCAATGCCAGGGCTGAACCCAGCACCCAGACAATCGCCGGATGGATCATCAGCGAAGTGAAGCAGACAAACAGGATCGCCCGCAGATCGCCCTCGGGGCGGTACTTTACCAGCACCCCGCCCAGCGCGAACAGCGCGCAGGGCAGGGCGGCCCGGATGATCAGCGACAGGGCTTCACTCACAACCATCGGAATGGCCAGCCCGGAAAGATTCACCGCAAACCCCAGCGCGATGCCCAGAATCAGCACATTTCGGAACATCGCATTCAGCACTGCCGAGACGGTCTTGATCCCGCCTGCGCCGCGATTGCGCACGATCTCCATCACGGTGATGCCGACGCCATAGCAGAACGGCGAATGAAAGGCGATGATGGCATAGTTGCCGGTCAGGTTCTCAGGTCCAAAGGCGCGCTCGGTGATGGGCAGGCCCAACAGCACCGAATTGGAAAACAGGCAGCAGAAACCGATGGCAATGCAGTCCTCCCACTCCCGCTTGAACAGGATCCGCGCGCCGAACACGCCAATCAGGAAGCAGGTGAAAGCGCCGGTATAAAAACTTGCCAGTAGCCGCGGGTCAAAGCTGGATGACAGGTCCAGCTCCGCCATTGCCTTGAACAGCAGGCAGGGGATGGCAAAGCCTTGCGCGAATTTCATCACGCCTTCGATATGTGTCTGGGTCAGCATATCCCGCGCGGTGGCGGCATAACCCGCGCCGACTACCAGGAACACCGGCAGGATGACGTCGATCAGGCTCTGAAACATCAGCCTGTCCCTGGCGGCCGGGGCTTGCTGCCGGCCGGCGGGCAGTGTCTGGCCGCAGGCCGCGGATGCCTCCGGCGGGAGTATGTCAGCAAAGGAGAAGCCTGCGGTCTGCCGAATGGAGCCGGGCGCGCTGCAGCAGAGCTGTGCATTCCGCTATAGTTCCACCCGGATCACCATACCGTCATAGGCGGGGGTGATATGGTCCGGGGTCTCGGCCTCGATCGTGGCATAATCCATGTCGATATGCATGTTGGTGATAATGCCGCGCTTGGGCGCCATCTTCTCGAACCATTCCAGCGCCTCGGCGTAGCTGAAATGGGTCGGGTGCGGGGTGCGGCGCAGCCCGTCCAGGATCCAGATGTCGAGGTTTTCCAGCTCTGGCAGCGCGGCATCGGGGATTTGGGCCACATCCGGAAGATAGGCCAGCCCGCCAATGCGGAATCCCAGCGCGTCGATGGAGCCGTGGTTCACTTCAAACGGGCGGAAACTGATTTCGCCGCCGGGGCCATCAATGGTGAAAGGCCCGCTGATGGTTCTCAGGTCGAGGATCGGCGGATAGGGGGAGCCGTCCGGCTGCGCAAAGGCATAGCCGAAGCGGTTCAACAGGTCGTTCTGGGTTGGACCGTCTGCATAAACCGGAATGCGTTCGCGCATGTTGTAATAGACCATGCGCAGATCGTCGATTCCGTGCAGGTGATCGGCGTGGGAATGGGTGTAAACCACCGCGTCCAGCCGGCTGACTTCTGCCTGCAGCAACTGGCTGCGCATGTCGGGCGTGGTGTCGATCAGCACCGATGTGGTGCCCTCAGGCCCGTCGCGCTCCACCAGCAGCGAGCACCGCTGGCGCCGGTTTCTGGGGTTCTTCGGGTCGCAATCGCCCCAATGGCCGCCAATCCGCGGCACCCCGCCGGAAGAGCCCGAACCGAGGATCGTGAAGCGCATCTCAGCCATCAGGCGGCGGCCTCATATGCGGCGGCTTTCCAGAACAGCCGGTCGAAATTCGCCTGTGTCTGCGCGGCAAAATCGGCGTAGCCGATGCCGAACACCTCCGCGCCCACCTTGGCAGTGAAGGCCGTATAGGCCGGTTCATTGCGTTTGCCGCGATAGGGCGGCGGCGCCAGATAGGGGGCGTCGGTCTCGACCAGAATGCGCTCCACCGGGGCGGAGGCAAAGATACCGCGCAGCTCCTGGCTTTTGGGAAAAGCGGCGATGCCGGACATCGACAGGTAAAACCCCAGGTCCAGCGCGGCCCTTGCCAGCTCGGCCGAGGAGGAGAAACAATGCATCACGCAAGTATAAGAGCCGTTCTTCATCTCCTCGCCAAGGATGCGCGCCATGTCGTCATCGGCGGCACGGGCATGGATGATTAGCGGCAGGCCGGTCTCGCGGGCGGCAGCGATATGAATGCGCAAGGACTCCTGCTGCACGGCGGCGCTGTCGGCGGTGTAGTGGTAGTCCAGACCGGTCTCGCCGATGCCGACAAACTTCGGGTGTTTTGCCAGCGCCACCAGTGCGTCGACAGATACCAGCGGCTCGTCCGCGGCACTCATCGGGTGGGTGCCCGCGGCATAGAACACTGGTGCGTGCGCCTCGGCAATCGCGCGGACGGACGGCTCGTTCTTCATCTTGGTGCAGATGGTCACCATCCGGGTGACGCCGGCCGCTGCTGCGCTGGCAATCACCTCATCCAGCCGCCCTTCGAAATCGGGGAAGTCCAGGTGGCAATGGCTGTCCGTAATCTGGGGGGTCGTCTCGGTCATGAATCCTCTGGTGCCAGATGTGCCGCGGGGCCTCAAAAGCCTCAGCGCGACGCGGTTTCCTGCATCTTGAAAACCGTATCTAGGACAAGTGCTGCGGGGTCAAGGTTCACCGCCTGGCCATGGCGGGCACGGGCGGTCACTTCTGCTGCCAGGTCCGCCCAAGCGCGGGCTTTGCGCGGATCCGGCGACAGCCGCGACAGCATCGCGGCCTCCTGCGGTGCCGCTTCCGGCGCTGGCGGGGCACCGGTTGCGCCAGTGCGCGCGAGCCGGGCCAGCGCCATCTCGGTCAGCGACAGCAGCAGTTCAAACCGTGCGGCGGCACCACGCTGGGCGGCCGCCTCGGCCAGCGCCATGGCGCGCTGGCGGTCCAGCCGCGGCATCGTTGCGAGGATCTGCACCAGTTCGGCATAGATTTTCAGCCCGCCCAGATTGATCAGCCGCAGCGCCGCCCCGACCGAGCCGCCCGCCAAGGCCGCAAGGTTCTCCATATTGCCGGGCAGCTCCACGCCGGATTGCGCCAATGCAGCCTCCATGTCCGGTGCGGTCAGCGGCCTCAGCCGCAGGGTGCGGCAGCGCGAGCGGATGGTCGGAAGCAGCCGCGAGGGCTGGTGCGAGAGCAGCAGCAGGGTGGTGCGCGCGGGCGGTTCTTCCAGCATTTTCAAGAGCGCATTTGCGGCGCTGATATTCATGTCGTCGGCGGCGTCCACGATCACCACGCGGCGCCCGCCATCGGTGGCCGAAAGGCCAAAGAACCGGTTCAGCTTGCGGATATCGTCCACCACAATCTGGCTGCGCAGCTTGCCCTTGTCGTCGTAAGAGCGGCTGATCGGCGCCAGGCCGGGTTCCGCCAGCGCCTGGATGCGGTGCGAGACCGGGTGCTCCGGGCTGATCTCCAATGTGTCCGGCGGCGGCGGCGCGCCGAAAAGACCCTCTTCCGCCGGGGGCGTGGCCAGCAGAAAGCGGGCAATCCGCCAGGCCAGTGTTGCCTTGCCCACGCCCTGCGGGCCGGTCAGCAGCCAGCCGTGGTGCAGGCGGTCTGAGTTATATGCGGTCAGGAAATCCTGTTCCGCGGCCTGCTGGCCGATCAGCCGCTGGGTTTCGCGCGGATGCGGCGCGCCTTCGGCCTGGTCTGCGCGCGGCAGGTCGTCATCAGGACTCATGCCCTGGATCCTTCCAGGGCTTCATCCGTCAGCCGCCGCACATCGGCGGCAACGGCATCCAGCGGGCGGGCGCCATCGACCACGCGGAAGCGGTCCGCAAACTCCTGCGCCAGCGCCAGGAAGCCTGCGCGCATCTTTTCCTGCAGGCCGATGCCGAAATCTTCGAACCGTTCTTCCTGGCCCTGCCGCCCCTTGGCCCGGGCCAGACCTGTGGCCGGGTCCATGTCGATCAGCAGGGTCAGGTCCGGCTCACGCCCGATCATCAGCTTGTGCATCTGGTCGACGGCGGCGCGCAGGTCGCCGCGGGACAGCCCCTGATACATCCGTGTGCTGTCGGCAAAACGGTCGCAAATCACCACTTTGCCGGCGGCCAGGGCCGGTTCGATGGTGCGCTCCAAATGATCGCGCCGCGCCGCCATGAACAACAGCAGCTCGGTCTCGGCCGACCAGCGGTCGGGAGCGCCCTCCAGCACCAGACGGCGGATTTCCTCGGCGCCGGGGGAGCCGCCGGGCTCCCGCGTCAGCACCGCATCACGGCCCGCCGCCTGCAGGGCGTCCGCCAGCAGGCGGCATTGCGTTGATTTACCGGACCCGTCGATGCCTTCGAAGGTGATGAACAGGCCGCGCGCTCCGCCCGCCGTCACAATGCCCCCTCGGGGCCGGTCAGGAAGCGCTTGATCAGCACTTCCGCCGCGGTTTTCACACGCACCGCAAAGCCGCCCGCGGGCACATCGCTTTCCGCCACCAGCGGCAGCCGCACCTCCGGCAGTTCATCGGGCTGCAGCACCAGTTCCGCCAGCCGCTGGCCTTTGCTGACCGGGGCCTCGATGGGGCCGGCATAGACAACTTCCCCCTCGATGGTGCCGCCTGCCAGCGACGGCAGCAGGATTTCCAGATCCTCCGCGGGCACCAGCCCTACCGATTGCTCGGCCCCCCGCCAAATTTCGGCTTCGGCGATGGGAACGCCTTCCTGGGCGACGGTCTTTTTGGCAAATTGTCGAAACGACCAGTTCACCAGGGCTTCAGCCTCCTCGGCGCGGCCGGATTCTGTTTCAAAGCCGGACACCACGAAAATCACCCGCCGGTCACCCTGCTGGGCCGACCCGACCAGCCCATAGCCCGCTTCTACGGTGTGGCCGGTCTTCAGCCCGTCCGCGCCGATCCCCAGCTTCAGCAGCGGATTGCGGTTGCGGACGTTCGAGGGCGCACGGCCATCGAATTCGAACTTGGTTTCGGCAAACAGAGGATAGTATTCCGGGAAGTCCTCGATTAACCGCTCGGCCAGCACCGCCAGATCATGCAGCGACATCCGGTGCCCGGCAGCAGGCCAGCCGTTGGAATTGGCAAAGGTCGAGGCGGTCATGCCCAGATCCTGGCCGCGTTTGGTCATGTAACGGGCAAATCCGGCCTCGGTTCCGTCCGGGCTCAGCGCCTCGGCAATCACCACGCAGGCGTCATTGCCGGACAACACGATGATGCCGCGCAGCAGATCCTCGACCCGCACCCGGTCCTGCGTGTCCAGGAACATGGTGGAGCCTTTGTAGCTCATTGCGTGCTCGCTGACAGGCAGCCGCTCGTCCAGGGTCAGGCGGCCGTCGCGCAAAGCCTCAAACGCCACATAGAGCGTCATCAGCTTGGACATCGAGGCCGGCGGCAGCGGCACATCGGCGTTCTTGGACAGCAGCACCGTGTCGGTGCCTGCGTCCAGCACATAGGCGGCGCGGGCCTTGGTATCAAAGGCCGCGGCAGACAGCGCCGACAGGCTGACCGCCAGACCTGCAGCCATGGCCAGCCGCAGCGAAGAGATCAGAGTGCGCCCCAGGCGCGTGGCGCCGGGATCAATAGGTGACAGCATAGGCATCCGCAAATCCGGTTTCCTTTACGCTTTTTAACAACTGGCTGCGTTCAGTCTTGTTCTGCGCCGGGCCAACCAGCACCCGCCAGAACGCCTTGCCGCTCAAGGCTTGCTCGCGCACCACCGGCACCATGCCGGCGCTGCGCATCATATTGGCAGTCCGCTTGGCATTGGCTTCAACGCTGAAGATGCCGATCTGGATGTAAGGTTTCTCCAGCGCGGATTTCTGCGCTTTGGCTGCCGGGGCAGCCGCAGGCTCAGCCTGCGCAGGCGCTGATTGCGCCGGAACGGCCCGTGCGGCCGGGACCGGGCCCGGGGCGTCAATTGCGGCGGCAGCTCCGGCAATCGGATCCAGCGGCGTTGCTGAGATTTCCTGCCCGGCCGCCGAGGCCATCACTTGGGCAGCCTCAGCCTCCGCCGCAGGCCGTTCGGCTGTCTGATCTTCGGCAGGAATTTCATTGCTGACCTCTTCACGCCGCAGGGCGGTGACGTTCAGCTCGGCCGGCGCACCTGCCAGCATTCCCAGCGCCGCCGCGGCGTCCGAGGACACCTGCAGCCGCGGGCCCGGAATTTCCCGTTCGCGCCGGAACAGGGCGCCGATCACAAACTGGCCATTCGCATTGTTGCGGATGATCACCCGCTCCGGGTCCTTGGTGTCGGGATGCGCCACCCAGACCCCGCCGATCGACGGACGCCCGTCCCAAAGCCCCGCTTCGGTCACTTGGAACACCTCGGGGGCTTCCACGTCGCGCTCGACCAGCTTGGTGCTGCTGGAGGCCTGAATCTCCCCGCCGGCCTCGGCTTTGGGCTGCAAAAAGGCCAGCGTCGGCCCGCCTTCGCAGCCTGCCATCAACAGCAGTCCCACGGCCGCCGCGGCAACCCGCGGGGCTGTCTTTGCTGTCGACACGGTGTCTTTCATGCTCTCATCCTTGCCTGTGCCCGCGGCGCTTTTGCGCCCCCGCCGGAATGACCGGTCTTCTTGATTTGGCGGCATGATAGCCTGCGCATCCGGCCATGAAAACCCTGACGGGCCGCGGCGCAAGGGAAACCCGCAAAGGTGGCATGATTCCGCGCGGCTGGCCCAGGCCCGGGCTTTTCTCCTGCGCGGCCGATTTCCCCTTGCCTCACCCGGTTTTGCGTCCTAAACCGCTGCACGGACCGGGGAGGTGGCAGAGTGGTCGAATGCGGCGGTCTTGAAAACCGTTGAACGTGAGAGCGTTCCCAGGGTTCGAATCCCTGTCTCCCCGCCACTCACGAACAAAAATTGGCACCTTTGCCGGCCCGGTGTTTCCCGACGCGTAGTTCAGCGCTGCGAATTCTATATCTCTCTGATCTAAAATTGCGTAGATACTGGCGCTTGCGGTCCCGCTTCATCCGGGTGTTCGCCGCTGGAAATCCCGCCGGGCTGCCCCGGTTGCCGGCAGTTTGAGGCGGCTACTGGCCTGCCTCCAGGTCCGCGGTCCAGAATGTGCCCCGGAAGATCGATGACGGATCATCCTATCTGGGGAAACAGCGTCCCGCTGGCCTGACCAATTCAGCGGCCAGCTAATGCGCGGTGGGCCGCGCCTGTTCCTGGCGCAGGTCGCGGGCAGAGGTGCCGTGCGCGGTGCGGAAGGCGCGGGCGAAGCTGGATTGCGAGGTGAAGCCGGTGGCAATCGCAACCTCCATCAGCGGCAGGTCGGTGTCAGTCACCAGACGGCGGGCTTCGGCCAGGCGCAGTTGCAGGTAGTGGTCCTGCGGCGTGGTGTTGAGCCGGAGGCGGAACTGCTGCTGCAGGCTGCGCGGGCTGGTGCCCAGGGTCTCGGCGATGGCGCTGAGCGGCAGCGGCTCGTCCAGCGCGGCCTCCATCAGGGCGTTGGCCTTGGCGGTGAGCGCATTGTGTTTGTGGCTGCCCAGGCGGCTTTGCGGGCGCGGTTCGGTGGCGGGGCCGTCATAGAGGAACAGCCCGGCGACGCGGGCGGCAAAGCCGGCGCCGTGGCGGGCGCTGATGATGTGCAGCAGCATCTCGATCGCCGGCGTTGCGCCGCCGGAGGTCAGGCGGCCTTCCGAGACCGTGAAGCGGTCGTTGCGGGCGTCCACATCCGGGAAGCGGGCGGCGAAATTCTCCAGGTCTTCCCAGTGGGTGGTGGCCGGATGGCCGTCCAGCAGCCCGGCTTCGGCCATCAGCCAGGGGCCGCCGTCGATGCCTGCAATGGTGGCGCCGGTGGCCGCGATGCGGCGCAGGCCTGCCAGCAGGCTGGGGGTGGCGTGGCGTGCCAGCTGGAAACCGGCCGCGACGATCAGCAGCTCGCAGCCCTGCAGCCGGGCCAGCGGAACGCTGGGCACGGTGAGGCCGCTGGTCAGCATCGGCGGCTCATGCGTGGCGCTGACGTAATCCCAGTCGAAGGCCGCCCGCCCGGCCAGCCGGTTGGCGGCGCGCATCGGATCCACCGCAGCCGCAAAGGACAGGGTGTTGCATTCATCCAGCACCAGCACCGCGGTTTTCAGCGGCTGGTGCTCGGGCTGCAGGATGTTTTTTGCGGATTTCATCAACTTCGATTCGCCTGGTGTAAACTGTGCCGCAAAAGGCTGCGGCAGAGTCGCCCTTAGCGCAAATCAGAATCTGGGGAAGAGCCTGGGGATAACCCGAGGCAAAACCCTGTACATTGAAGGGAAAATCAAAATGCCTCTGGAAATGAACCGGGACGTCTTCATAACCTGTGCCGTGACCGGCTCCGGCGGCACCCAGGACCGCAGCCCGCATGTGCCGCGTTCGCCCAAGGAAATCGCCGATAGCGCCATTGCCGCGGCCAAGGCCGGCGCCGCGGTGGTGCATTGCCATGTGCGCGATCCGGAAACCGGCGCGCCGAGCCGCGATCTGGCGCTGTACCGTGAAGTCACCGACCGGATCCGTGACGCCGAGGTCGATGTGGTGCTGAACCTGACTGCGGGCATGGGCGGTGATATGGTGTTCGGCGATACCGAAAACCCGCTGCCGGTGAACCCGGCTGGCACCGACATGGTCGGGGCGACCGAGCGGATGGCGCATGTGGCGGAATGCCTGCCTGAGATCTGCACCCTGGACTGCGGCACCATGAACTTTGCCGAGGCTGATTACGTGATGACCAACACGCCGGGGATGCTGCGGGCGATGGGGCAAATGATGACCGGTCTGGGCGTGAAGCCGGAGATCGAGGCCTTTGACACCGGCCATCTGTGGTTTGCCAAGCAGTTGGTAAAAGAGGGAATTCTGGAGCAGAACGCGTTGGTGCAGCTGTGCATGGGGGTGCCGTGGGGGGCGCCGAATGATCTGAACACCTTCATGGCGATGGTCAACAATGTGCCGTCGGACTGGAATTGGTCGGCGTTCTCGCTGGGCCGGGACCAGATGGCTTATGTGGCGGCGTCTGTTCTGGCGGGCGGCAATGTGCGGGTCGGGCTGGAAGACAACCTGTGGCTGGGAAAGGGCCAGCTGGCCGAAAACTGGCAGCTGGTGGAGCGTGCCGGCGCCATCATCGAGAACTTGGGAGCTCGGGTGATCGGGCCGCAGGAAGTGCGCGAGAAGCTGGGCCTGACCAAGCGTGCGCCGGTGGCGCATTAAGCAGAAATCAGGGGGTGCCATGGGTGCACCCCCTGTACACCCCCTGTGCACCGGCTGGTGGCAGGGAGGGCGATCAGAGGATAGATCATGAAAACAGCAGCAATCATCGGCGGCGGGGTCATCGGCGGCGGCTGGGCCGCGCGGTTCCTTTTGAACGGCTGGAACGTGCGGGTGTTCGACCCGGACCCGGAAGCCGAACGCAAGATCGGCGAAGTGCTGGCGAATGCCCGCCGTTCGCTGCCCGGTCTGGGCAATGTGGCGCTGCCTGCAGAAGGGCAGTTGTCGTTCCATGACACCATTGCCGGGGCCGTGAAGGATGCCGAATGGGTTCAGGAGAGTGTGCCGGAGCGATTGGACCTGAAGCAGAAGGTCTATGCCGAGCTGCAGGCCCATAGCGCGCCGGATGCGGTGATCGGATCATCGACCTCCGGCTTCAAGCCGTCGCAGCTGCAGGACGGGCGCGAGGCGCCAGGGCAGATCGTGGTGGCACACCCGTTCAACCCGGTCTATCTGCTGCCGCTGGTGGAGCTGGTCACGACAGCGGCCAACCCGGCAGGTGTAATCGAGCGGGCCAAGGAGATCATCTCGGGCCTGGGCATGTACCCGCTGCATCTGAAGAAAGAGATCGACGCGCATGTGGCGGACCGTTTCCTGGAAGCAGTCTGGCGCGAGGCGCTGTGGCTGGTCAAGGACGGCATTGCCACCACCGAGGAGATTGACAACGCGATCCGCTACGGCTTTGGCATCCGCTGGGCGCAGATGGGGTTGTTCGACACCTACCGGGTGGCGGGCGGCGAGGCCGGCATGAAGCATTTCATGGCGCAGTTCGGCCCCTGTCTGTCGTGGCCCTGGACCAAGCTGATGGATGTGCCGGAATTCAACGACGAGCTGGTTGATCTGATCGCAGGCCAGTCGGATGCCCAGTCCGGCCATTTGCCGATCCGAAAAATGGAGCAGATCCGGGATGACAACCTGGTCGGCATGATGCGGGCGCTGGGCAATAATGACTGGGGGGCCGGTGCGCTGCAGAATGCCCACGACAACGGCCGTGAGGGCGAGGCCGGGCTGGTGCGCGCGATCGCGGATCTGGCGGACCTGAGCCAGCCGGTGCTGACCCAGAGCCGCACCGTGCCGCTGGACTGGACCGACTACAACGGCCACATGACCGAGAGCCGGTACCTGGATGCCTTTGCCCAGTCCACCGACCGGCTGATGATGATCATCGGCTGCGATGCAGAGTATATCGCAAACGGCGGCAGCTATTTCACCGCCGAGACCCATATCCGCCACATCGACGAGGTGCATGCGGGCGACCCGATCCAGGTGCGGACGCGGGTGATCATGGGCGCGGGCAAGAAGATGCATCTGTGGCACGAGATGTTCTCTGGTGAACGGCTGCTGGCGACTGGGGAGCATATGCTGCTGCATGTGGATCTTGAGACCCGCCGTTCGGCGCCGCCAGCGCCGCATATCGAGGCCAATCTGCTGAAGCTGGCCGAGGCGCATTCCGCGCTGCCGGTGCCCGACGGGCTGGGCCGTGCGATCGGGGCGCCAAGATGAAAGCCGGACAGGGGAGCCGGGTTCTGATCACTGCCGGCGGCTCCGGCATCGGCCGGGCGATGGCCGAAGGCTTTGCCGCCGCCGGGCATCCGGTCTGGGTGACGGATGTGAGCGCGGTGGCGCTGGCGGATGTGCCGGCCCGCTGGCGGACAACGGCGGTGGATGCGACCGATGAGGCAGGCATGAAGGCGCTGTTTGCCGAGATCGCCGAGGACTGGGGCGGGCTGGATGTGCTCTGCGCCAATGCGGGCGTCGCCGGGCCGACCGCGCTGATCGAAGATATCGCGTTGGAGGACTGGCGCAAATGCGTCAGCGTCAACCTGGAGGGCTGTTTTCTGGCGGCTAAGTACGCGGCGCCGATGATGAAGGCGGCCAAGGCGGGGTCGATTGTCGTGACGTCGTCGACTGCGGGCCAGTACGGCTACCCGAACCGGGCGCCCTATTGTTCGGCGAAATGGGCTGTCATCGGGCTGATGAAGACGCTGGCGATGGAGCTGGGCCCCTTTGGCATCCGCGCCAACGCAATCTGCCCCGGCGCGGTGGAAGGCCCGCGGATGGAAGGCGTGCTGGAGCGCGAGGCGGCGGCCAAGGGGATGACCCGGGACGAGGTCTATGCGGGCTATGCTTCGGGCACTTCGATGGGCTGCTTTGTCGAGGCGCGCGACATTGCCAATATGGCGGTGTTCCTGGGCTCGGAGGCGGCGCGGCTGGTGTCAGGGCAGGTGATCGCGGTGGACGGTCATACGGTGAACCCGGACCCGAAGGTTTAAAGCCGCCGGAAGGCAGGCAAATAGCCCGCCTTCCGGCGTATCTTCTGAACACCTGCCCCCGGCCTTTCGGCCGGGCGCAGCCCTCGGCGTTTTGCGGATACCGTAAGGAGCTGCCTACGAAATCGCCGCCCGCAACGCTCTGAGTCTCCCCGGCAGCTGCCGTGCGGTGATATCGGCCTCGCGCACCAGATTGTCGAAATGGCTGGTAAAGGTCGCGATCCGCTCCTTGTCGCGGAAGGCGAGGTAATGCGTGCCTGCGTAAAACACGCACAGAAGCGGGCCGAAGATTGTGATCGGTGAGGAATAGAGCCGTTTGGCATCAAACAGATAGATCCGCAGCCGGGGGTAGAGCTGCTCGCAGAGGCGTACGAATTGCTGCAGCTGCTCCAGCCGGATCTCCAGTGGAAGGCCCTCGTAGTATCCCACCCCATGAGCAAAACTGTCGAGCTCATACAGCGGCATGGCGATTTCATAGTCCGAAGGCGACTGGCGCATCCAGGTAAGCCGGTCCTCGGACGCGCCGATGGCCTGATCAGCGGTGCGGCCCAGGTGGGGGGAGTATTCCCATTCCAGCAGGGCGCGGGTCTTCAGCATGTCGGGCAGGGCGGCGGGCACGTGGCGGATCTTGTAGCCAAGCGCTTCCTGATGCCATTCAAAAATCCGCTCATCCACCAGCGCCCGTGGTGCCTCGGTGAGAGTGAGGCTGGAGGCCAGCAGTTCCGCCGCGCTTTCGGGCCGGTCGGAGAGGCTGAGGAGCCAGTCGGCGGAAACCCCCAGGGCACCGGCGCAGGCGCCGACCACATGGGCGTTTGGCAGCCGCGCGCCTTCATCCGTCAAGAGCTGCGAAATGGTGGAGCGGTCGACGCCAACGGCGCGGGCCAGGGCGCTTTGGCTGAGGCCGCTGTCGCGCAGCGCCCGGTTCAGCCTTTGCCGGAACTGTGCAGCGCGCACCCGTTTGTCGATATTTTCCATCATGTGTTTGAAATTATCACATCCGCTGAATTTTGTTAACTGCATTCGGAATTCTGCACAGGTGCAGAACAGGATAGTGTGGAAACAAGCACTTATCAAAAAATGACAGGAGGCAGAATGGAAACGCGGAGGCGTTCAATCGTGAAGGCGGTGATTTGGAACATCCTTGGGCTGGCGATGATGACGCTCGTGGGGCTGATCGCCACTGGGTCTGCCAAGACCGGCGGGATGATGGCACTGGTCAATACTGGCATCGGTTTCACCATCTACCTGATCTACGAACGCGTCTGGTCGAAAGTCCAGTGGGGGCGCAGCCATGTCTGAAGGGCGCAACGGCTACATGCCGCACGGTGTTGAGTGGAGCACGCTGGCGCTGATCCTGGCCTGCCACGGCGGCTGGCTGGCGGCGCTGTGGCTGCTGCCTCCGGTCAGTCTGGCCTTGACCGTGCCGGCGCTGGGCCTGATGGCGGCGTTGCATTCCTCGCTGACCCATGAGGCGCTGCATGGCCACCCGTTCCGCAGACGCTGGCTGAACGAGGCGCTGCTGTTTTTTCCCTTGAGTATGGCGATCCCCTATGGCCGGTTCCGCGACACCCATCTGGCGCATCATGAGGATGAGCTGCTGACAGATCCATATGATGATCCGGAGAGCAATTTTCAGGATCCGGCAATCTGGACCAAGCTGCCAGGCTGGCGCAAGGGCCTGCTGCGAATGAACAACACACTGCTGGGCCGGGTGGTGCTGGGGCCGCTGATGGGGCAGGTCTGCTTCATGGCGGGCGACTGGCGGCTGGCGCGCAGGGGCGAACCAGGGATTGTCCGCGACTGGATCCTGCATGTTCTGGGCCTGGTGCCGGTGATATGGGTGGTGCTGCAGTCGCCGGCGCCGCTGTGGGCGGCGGTGCTGGGCGCCTATGCGGGGCTTGGGCTGCTGAAGATCCGCACCTTTCTGGAGCACCGGGCGCATGAAACCGCCCAGGGCCGCTCGGTGGTGATCGAGGACAGAGGGCTGCTGGCTTTTCTATTCCTGAACAACAACCTTCATGCGGTGCATCACAGGCATCCGGGCGTTCCCTGGCATGCGCTGCCTAGGCTGTATCAGACGCGCCGGGCGGAGTTCCTGCAGGCCAACGGCGGCTATGTCTACCGCAACTACCTGCAGATTCTCCGCAACTATCTGCTGCACGCCAAGGATCCGGTTCCGCATCCGCTCTGGCAACAGGAGAAATAACCGCGCATAAGCGGCAGCATGTTCGCCTGGATTCCCGTATCGATTGCCGCTGCCTCTTTTCAGACCGTGCGGTTCATGCTGCAGAAAATGCTGAGCAGCGTGACGTTGTCGCCGGGCGGGGCCACCTTCGCCCGGTTTGTCTATTCCGCACCGTTTATCCTGGCGGGGCTGGCGGCCTATCTGGCGGCCTCGGGCCGGCCGCTTCCAGCGTTGGGGCCGCTGTTCTGGATGTTCGCCGCCATTGGCGGCACCGCGCAGATCCTGGCCACCGTCTGCGTGGTGGCCCTGTTCAAGCAGCGCAATTTTGCGGTTGGCATCACCTTCAAGAAAACCGAAGTCATTCAGACCGCCATCGTCGGTCTGGCAGTTCTGGGCGACCCGGTCAGCCTTGGCGGCTGGGTGGCGATCCTGATCGGGCTGACGGCGGTGCTGGTGCTGTCCAGGACACCGGACGGGCAGGGGGGCTGGTGGCGGCATCTGACCAACCGGGCGTCGCAGCTGGGGCTGGGGTCGGGGGTTCTGTTTGCCTTTTCCGCTGTCAGCTATCGCGGGGCCGCCTTGCAGCTGGGGGATTTGGAGGCGGCCTTTCGCGCCGGGGTGACGCTGGCGGCGGTGGTCTGCTTGCAGACGCTGTTCATGCTTGTCTGGCTGGGACTGCGGGACAGGGGCGAAATCGCCCGGGTCTGGGCCGCGCGCCGGGTCGCGGTCTGGGTGGGGCTGACCAGCATGGGCGGCTCGTTCTGCTGGTTCTGGGCCTTCACGCTGCAGAACGCCGCCTATGTCAAGGCGGTGGGGCAGGTGGAGCTGCTGTTGTCGCTGCTGGCCTCGGTGCTGTTCTTCAAGGAACAGGTAACGGCCCGCGAACTGACGGGCATGGGGCTGCTGGTTCTGTCAATCCTGGCGCTGGTGCTGGCGCTGTAAGCGGGTCCGCCTGCGGCAAGGGCGCCGGTCTCATGCGATAATCCCGTCCCGGAAATCAGGTGCTTTCCGGGACGTCTTGGGCGCAGGGTAACGTTACCCGTTCGCGGGCATCGGATAACCCTTCAGACGCAGGAACAGGCTGGCCTCGTCATTGTTATGGAAATAGGGCACGCTTTGCGGCGGCTCGGCGTCCCGGACGCGGGCGGTGACTTCGGCCAGCACCACCTCGGTGATGAACGGCAGATCAAAGCTGCGCACCTGGCTGAGCGGGATCCATTGCAGATGCGACAGCTCATCCGCGGCGCGCGAGAAATCATCCAGGTCGCCGGTGATCTGGTCGGCGTCGATCAGGAAAAAACGCGCATCAAACCGGCGCGGACGGCCCGGCGGGGTCAGGGCGCGGAACACGAACTGCATGCCGCGGGCAGAAGGGACGTGGCCGGTGGCGGCAAATCCCTGCCAGTCTTCCGGGACCTCTCCGTGCCAGGCACCGGGTTCCCCCAGGATCAGGCCGGTTTCCTCCCACAGCTCGCGCACCGCGGCGACGCTTAGGGCGTGATGCACCCCAGCGGGCGCCTTGTCGTGCAGACGCTCCTGGCAGAGGGGGGAAAGCGGCGCGGCAAGCGGGATTTCTGCGTCCGCCAGATCGACGGCACCGCCGGGAAACACAAATTTGTTCGGCATGAAAGCGGCCTTGGCGCCGCGCTGGCCCATCAGAACCTGCGGGTCCTCCGCCATCCGGCCGCGCATGGCGATAACGGTCGCCGCATTGCGGATTGCGGTTTTGTCGATGGTGGTTTCACCGCTGAGATATGTGTCGCTCATGCCTTTACTGCCCTTTTCCCGCCAGAGACTCATTGTCGAACCCATGCATCCGCCGCGCCCATTGATAGGCAATGACAATCCCCTTCATCCGCGGCAGCAGATACAAGGAAGAGGCGACGCAGCCAATCGTGAAAACCGTGAACATCACCAGCGGTTCAGGCCGCCAGGAGAAATAGACCACATGCATCAAGGGCGCCATGATGTGGCCGACGATCAGGATCGTGAGGTATGCGGGCCCGTCGTCGGCCCGCGCATGTGCCAGGTCCAGGCCGCAGTGGCTGCAGCTGGTGTTCACCTTGAGATAGGAATGCAGCAGTTTGCCCTGGCCGCACGCCGGGCATTTGCAGCGCCAGCCCTTGGCCAAGGCCGGCATTGCGGGGCGGTCAGTGTCTGCGTCGGACGCCATCGCGGCTGAAGACTCGGTCATGAAACTATCCTGTGTGCTGGGCATATCTTTGCGCGTTTCGCGGCTGCGGCGAAAGGGGAAAGGCCCGGTCTTGCGCCGGTTTGCCGCAACGTGCGGGGCAGGGAATTAATTTGAGAATTTTGCGACGGATCTGCCGGGCGGCTGCGTTTTTCTTATGCATCGGGCAGCAAGAGGCTGCCGCAGGACAAAGGAAAGACGATATGAAACACGTCACGTTCATCGCCGCGATTGTTGCCGCCGCAGGAATGGCCGCAGGCGGCGCGGCCCTGGCCAAGGGCGATGGCCGCCATGGGCCGAAGATGTCCTTTGAGGAAATCGACGCCGACGGCAATGGCGAGGTCACCAAGGCGGAAATCCAGGCCATGAAGGAAGCCCGCTTTGGCAAGGCGGACACCGACGGCGACGGCGTGCTGACGCTGGAGGAAATGCAGGCGCATGCGCAGGCACAGGCCAATGAGCGGGCCGCCCGGATGCTGGAACGCTTTGACAAGGACGGCGATGGCGCGTTGAGTAAGGACGAGATGCCGCAGCCGCGCCGGGCAGGCAGGATGTTCGACCGGATGGATGCCGACGGCAGCGGCAGCATCTCCAAGGAAGAGTTTGAAGAGGCCCGGATGCGCCACGGCGGCAAGCACCGTCACGGCAACGGGGACAGCAACGGGGACAACACGGAGCAGAACTGATCGCTAACCGGTGCTGCACAAGGCGGAAATATCCCGGCGCCGGACCCCTGATTCGGGTCCGGCAGCCATGAGTGCCACGGCGGAGGAGGTCTCCGACGATGCGCTTCTGGTGCTGTATGCCAATGGCGACGGCCGCGCGGCGGCGGAGCTGACCGCGCGGCTGAGCCCGCGTGTCTTTGGGGTTGCGATGCGGGTGATGGGGATCCGCGCAGAGGCCGAGGATGTGACCCAGGAGGCGATGCTGCGGTTGTGGAAGATGGCGCCGGAGTGGCGGCCGGGAGAGGCGCAGGTCTTTACCTGGCTGTACCGGGTGGCGATGAACCTGTGCATCGACCGCAAGCGGCGCGCCCGCGGCGGGCATGTGGATCTGGATGCGGTGCCCGAGCCGCCGGATCCGGCACGCTCGGCGGCCGAGGCGCTGCAGGAGGGGGCGCGGCTGGATGCGCTGCAGGCGGCCCTGATGCAATTGCCGGAACGTCAGCGGCAGGCGGTGGTGCTGCGGCATCTGGAGGAACTGTCCAACCCGGAGATCGCCGGGATCATGGACATCAGCGTCGAGGCGGTGGAAAGTCTGACCGCCCGGGGCAAACGGGCGCTGGCCGCGGCTTTGGCCGGGCGGCGCGAAGAGTTGGGATATAGTGATGGCTGACACGGATAAAGCATTGCAAGAGCTGGACGATCTGTTCGCTGCGGCGCGCCGCGAACCGCCTGCGGTGCCGCATCATCTGAATGCGGCCATCCTGGCGGATGCGGCGCGGGCGCAGGCCGGCTTTCCAGCGGCGGCGCCGGCGCGGGCGGCCCGGCAGCCGTTGTGGCGGCAGCTGATCGAAGCGATCGGCGGCTGGCCGGCCATCGGCGGGTTTGCGGCAGCCAGCGCAGCAGGATTGTGGATCGGGATGGCGCCGCCGTCCTTTGTGCCGGATCCGCTGGCGCTGGCCGGCTATGAGGACAGCAGCACAGCGCTGCCCGATGACAGTTATGACATGGCGGTGATGCTAAGCGGGGACCTGCAATGAGCGCTGCATTGAACACCGGCGGCAAACCCGGAATGAAGCTGTGGCTGAAACTGCTGCTGGCGGTGTCGCTGGCGCTGAACCTGGCGGTGATCGGTATTGCCGCTGGGGCAGCCTGGCGGGTCAGCGGCAAGGACAGGCATTGGCAGCGGCCGCCGACGGTCGGGGCGATGATCTTCCGCGGGCTGGACCGTGACACCCGCCAAGCTCTGCGGCAGGAGGCGGGCGGCGATCATGGCAGCTATTTCAAGCGCCGCCATGCCGAGGGCGCGGCAGTGATCGCGGCCCTGCGCAGCGGCGCTTTCGATGCAGACGCCCTGCTGGCAATGCTGCGCGGCCAGGCCGAGGCGCGCCATGATTTCCACACCAAAGTGCAGGAAGCCTGGGTGCGCAAGGTCGCGGCGATGACACCGGAAGAGCGCGCCTCTTTCGCGGACCGGATGGAACAGCGAATGGAGCGGCGGGGTGAGAATTGGCACCGGCGGCGCAATTCGGAGTAGCGGGCGCTGAGCAAGGCTGGCAGTTCGGGAATATCCGGGCACCCTTGCTGTGGCAAGTTCCGGCTGGAGACATGCATTGGTGCCCCCTCCCTGCTGGAGACAGCACTTGGGGGGGCAGTAAAATTCACTGCTATTGATTTCCGTGTGCCCTGCGGGCTGCAGGAACTTGGGGTGATGCAGACCATCAGCTCAGCAGTTGGCAGAGAGCTGTCCGGCGCCGGTCACGCGGCTTGAGTGCATTCTCGCGGCAGGGTCACCTGGTTGCGGCCTGCGTCCTTGGCACTGTAAAGCGCCTGGTCAGCTTTTTCGATCAGGCTCGCAGTGTTGTCCGCGTTGCCGCCGCCGCCCATGACCGCACCGATGCTGATGGTGATTTTGACCGGTTCGGCGGCGCCGGGCACTTCGAACGGGGCGCTGTTGATCGCGTTGCACAGGGCGATGGCAGCCAGGCCTGCTTCGGCCTCGGTGGCGCCAGGCAGAACCGCCATGAATTCCTCGCCGCCAACGCGGGCCAGCAGGTCGGCCGGGCGGAGTACTGCTTGCATGCGGCGCGCGGCCTCGATCAGCACGGCGTCGCCTGCCGGGTGGCCGTAGAGGTCGTTGATCCGCTTGAAGTGGTCGAGGTCGGCAAGCATGACGGCGAATTTCTCGCCGTTGGCGGCGGCGGAATGAGCAGTCCGGTCGAGAAAGGGTTTGGCGTAGCGGCGGTTATAGAGCCCGGTCATCGGGTCCAGCACGGCGGCGCGCAACCCGTTGCGGACGCTGTCGCGCAGCCGGACTTTGCGGACTTTCTGCTGCAGCTGGGCGGCCAGGCGCAGCTCCAGCTCCTCGACATCGAATCCGGATTGCAAGACGTCATGGGCGCCGCGGTCCAGCGCTTCGGCGGCGATATGGGGATCTGCCGGGTTGGGCACCGCGATCACCACCGATTGGCGGGTGGCGGCGCGGGCGCGCAGATCGGCGAGCAGCCGCAGGCCGGGGCCGGCCGAAGCCTCGGTCAGCTCGATGATGATGGCATCAGCCACCGGAGCCTGCATCAGCCCCTGGATGTCGCTGATGGAATGGGTGCGCAGTGCATAGGGCAGCCGGCCGGCAAGACGGTCACGCCAGGCCCTGGCGGTGCGGGGATCCTGCGCCACCAGGGCGACGGAGGCACCGCGCAGATCCTCGGCGCAGGCGCGGTCGCTGAGCGGCAGGATGAAGCCGTGCGAGACATCGCGCTGCAGGTTGAGTTCCTCGGTGCCGCTGCGGGCGCGCAGCAGGCTGCGGATGCGGGCCTGCAGGATCACGTCATCCACCGGCTGCTGCAGCACATCGTCGATGCCTGCGGCCAGCGCGGCCAGCCGGGCTTTGGAGCCCTCCCAGTCGGAGACGGCGATTACCGGCAGATCGCCCAGGGCGTCATCCCCGGCCAATTCGCGTTTCACATCCGCGGCGGAGCCATCGGGCAGCGACATCGCACAAAGCACCAGGTCGGGGCGGTGCCGGCGAGCGGCCTGCAGCACCTCAGCGACGCTGCCGGCCTGGACCACATCGTAATAGGCAGCCGCCAGTTGCACCTTCAGCATGATGCGGTTGGTGGAGACGCCATCGATGACCAGGATAGTGCCTTGCACGCGGTATCCTTTCGCCCCTTGCAAATCCTATGCCTTGGAGTTTTGCTGAGACTGGTTAAGAAACCCTTTCGGATTTTTACTAAATTGACCGCAATGCGGCAGGAGTGTGGTGAACATGCGGATTTCCGCTGATGGAGCAGAGACTCTGGCGCTGAAGGCTTTGGCCTGGCTGGCCGGAAATGATGAGTTGCTGCCGGTGTTTCTGGGCGCAACCGGGGCCAGCGAGGCAGATCTGCGGGCGCGGGCGTCCGAGCCGGAGTTTCTTGGCTCGGTGCTCGATTTCTTAACGATGGACGACAATTGGGTGATGCAGTTCTGCGACGGCGAGGGGCTGGCCTATGAGGCGCCGCTGCAGGCGCGGATGTCGCTTCCGGGCGGTGCGCAGGTGAACTGGACTTGAGATTGGCGGGCCCTGTGCCTAGGGTCCGGGCCGACTGCAGCGGAAAAAGGACCCGCCATGCCTGTTGATGCTTTTCTGTTCGACAAGGACGGAACCTTGTTTGACTTTGCTGCCACCTGGAACGGCTGGGCGGCCCGGGTGCTTGAAACGCTGGCCAAGGGCGACCGGGCGGTGCTGGAGGCTATGGCTGAAGTGATCAGCTATGATCTGGAGCGGCAGGCGTTCAACCCCGACAGCCTGGTGATTGCCGGCTCCAACGATGAGGTGGCGGAGGTGCTGGCGCCATTTGTGGCGGATATGGGCGTCGAAGAACTGGCGGTGTTCCTGGCGCTGAGCGCGGCGGAGGCGGAGCTGGCGCCGGCGGTGCCGCTGGCGGCGTTCCTCGACAGCCTGCTGGCGCGCGGCAAGGTACTGGGGGTGATGACCAATGACGCGGAAATCTCTGCCAGGAGCCAGCTGGAGCGGGCAGGGGTGCTGGACCGCTTTGCCTTTGTCGCGGGGTGCGACAGCGGCTATGGGGCCAAACCGGCGCCGGATCCGCTGCTGGCCTTTTGCAAGGCTGCGGGCGTCGCTCCCGGCCGGGCGGCAATGGTGGGCGACAGCCGCCATGATCTGGAGGCGGGAGCAGCTGCGGGAATGCTGCGGATCGGCGTGCTGACCGGCATGGCCCTGCGCGATGAGCTGACACCGCATGCGGATATCGTGCTGCCCGATATCGGCCATATCCCGGCCTGGATGGACCGCTGAGCTGACCGCCCGCTGATTCCCGCGTCTTGAAACGGCGGCGCCCGTTTCGGCCGGCGTGCAGTTTTGTACGCCGGTTTTTTCCGCGGCACACTAGGCATAAGTGTACAGAAATATCCTGAACCGCCGGATCGCACTGCAAAAACGACAGCGATGGTCGGGTTTGGACTGTTTCAGGCGGCTTGGATTGGCACAGTTGGTGGCTATCGGCGTTTTGGAAACTCGGATCTAGGGGAGACCGGCATGGCAGACACAAGCGCGCGCAGGCGGCGGGGCGGAGGCAGGGCAGGCGCGGCGGCCCGGCGCGGCAGTGCCGCGCTGGAGCAGATGCCCTGGCAGATCCCGGTCAACATCGACCGGCCGACCGAGCCATTGAGCGAGGAAGGAATACAGGCAATCCACGAGGGCGCCATGCGCATCCTGGAAGAGATCGGCGTGGTGTTCCTGAACCCGGAGGCGCTGGAGATCTTCAAGCAGGCCGGTGTCAAGGTTGAGGGCGAACTGGTCAGGATGGACCGGGACTTTGTGATGGAGATGGTGGGCAAGGCGCCCCGCGAATTCTCCATTACCCCGCGCAATCCCGACCGGACCATTCCGCTGGGCGGCAATCACATCCTGTTCGGCAATGTCTCCTCGCCGCCGAATTACTGGGACATGGAGCTGAACAGGAAAGTGGCGGGCAATCGCGAGCAATGCCGCAACCTGCTGAAGCTGACCCAGTATTTCAACTGCATCCACTTTGCCGGCGGCTATCCGGTGGAGCCGGTGGACATCCATGCCTCAATCCGGCATCTGGATGTGCTCTATGACAAACTCACGCTCACCGACAAGGCGATGCATGCCTACTCCTTGGGCAAGGAACGGGTCGAGGATGTGATGGAGATGGTGCGGATTGCCGGCGGGCTCAGCCATGAGGAGTTCGATGCCAAGCCGCATATGTATACCAACATCAACTCCACCTCGCCGCTGAAGCACGACTTTCCGATGATCGACGGCTGCCTGCGGCTGGCGCGGCGCGGCCAGGCCATCGTGGTGTCACCCTTCACCCTGGCTGGGGCAATGGCGCCGGTGACCATGGCAGGCGCGGTGGCGCAGTCGATTGCCGAGAGCCTTTGTGCGATTGCACTGTTCCAATATGTGCGTCCGGGAACGCCCTGCGTGATCGGCACTTTCACCTCGAACGTGGACATGAAATCGGGTGCGCCTGCATTCGGTACGCCGGAATACATGCGCTCGACCCAGATGACCGGTCAGATGGCGCGATTCTACGGTTTGCCGATGCGGTCCTCGGGCGTCTGTGCCGCCAATGTGCCGGACGGGCAGGCGGTCTGGGAGACCTCAAATTCGCTCTGGGCGGCGGTGCAGTCGGGCACCAATATGGTCTATCACGCGGCCGGCTGGCTGGAAGGCGGGCTGATCGCCAGCCCCGAGAAGTTCATCATGGATTGCGAGATCCTGCAGCAGATCGAGCGCTACATGCAGCCGCAGATCTCGGCCACCGGCCCCGATGAGATCGCCCTGGATGCAATCAGGGAAGTCGGCAATGACGGCCACTTCTTTGGCATCCAGCACACCCAGGACCGCTATGCCACGGCCTTCTATCAGCCGTTCCTGAGCGATTGGCGCAACTACGAGGCTTGGGAGGCGGCAGGTGCGACCTGGACAGCCGAGCGCGCCCACAAACTGTTCAAGGAGATCATTGCCGATTTCGAGGAGCCGCCGATGGATGCGGCGATTCGCGACGAACTGGCGGATTTCGTTGCCCGGCGCAAGACCGAGGGCGGGGCGCCGACGGACTTCTGAGCCTCCGGGACCTTTCACCAGCAGGATAAGCGGAGGCAGCCCCTCCGCTTTTTTTGTGCGTGGGCAGCAGGGGGCAAACACGTTGTGCGGGTGGCAGGTTGGAAGCAGCCGGTTTGGCGCGGATACAGAGCCGCAGCCTTGCGTCCTGGTGTCAGCCGGTCCAGTAGGGAGCGGCGCTGAACGGATCAGCGCCGTAGCGCAGGTGTGTGTGATTATGTACTAGGTATCAGATGCGGTCCGCCGCAGGGCCGGCGGCCAGACAATGGCCGCGCTGCGCCTATGGCCGGTTTTTGCTGTTGAGGGTGCAGGGTTCGTGCAAGGGTTGAAAGTTACAGAAGAAACGCGCGCGTGCCATCGCGCAAATTCGCTTTGTTGGTCCTTTCTTAACCTCGATGCGTCAAAACTGTGCCAAAGGCAAAGAGGGGCCATTGTATGCACGGTCTGATCAATAGGGCGATTCAGGCTTTTGTGACCAGTACCTACGGAGCGGACCGCTGGGAAGAGGTTATGGAAGAGGCGGGGCTCGGCTTTACCGAGTTCGAGGCGATGCTGTTCTATTCTGAAGAGCAATCGAGCCAGATGCTGACGGCGATGGAAAAAGTTCTGGCACGCCCGCTGCCGGAAATGCTGGAAGATATGGGCACATTTCTGGTGTCCAATCCGCAAGTGGAGGCGCTGCGGCGGCTTTTGCGTTTTGGCGGGGTGAATTACGTTGAATTTTTGCATTCGCTGGATGACTTGCCGGACCGGGCCCGGCTGGCGGTGTCGGATTTGCACCTGCCGGGGCTTGAGCTTCTGGAACAGGCGCCGGAACAGTTCGAGTTGGTTTGCCAGCCTGGATTGCCCGGCTATGCCTATGTTCTGATCGGGGTTCTGCGGGCGATGGCGGATGACTACGGCGATCTTGTGTTTCTGGACCACAGCGGCACACAGGACGGGGCAGAGGTGATTTCGATCACGCTCGTCGAAACCAAATTCGCCGCCGGGCGTGAATTTGATCTGGGGGCGCATTCCTTATGATGACTCTCGAGCAGCTGGCAAACATGGCAGGCGTGATTTGTCCGATGTACCTGGTTGCCGATCCTGCGGGGCGGATCATTTCTGCCGGGCCGACGCTGAAAAAGCTGCGGCCGCAGCTGAACTGGGAGGGGCGGCGGTTCTTCCGGGTGTTCGACCTGTCGCGGCCGCGTTCGGTGCGGTCAATGGAGGATCTGGTGAAGACTTCCGGAAGCAAGCTGCATCTGCAGTTCCGGGACGGGCCGCAAACCGGCCTGAAAGGCGTATGCACACCGCTGCCTGGTGGGCAGGGCGTCTTCGTCAACCTGTCTTTCGGAATCTCCGTGCTGGAGGCGGTGCGCGATTACGATCTGACCAGCGCTGATTTTTCGCCAACCGATCTGACCATCGAAATGCTCTACCTGGTGGAGGCAAAATCGGCCGCGATGGAAGCGTCGCGCCAATTGAACACGCGGTTGCAGGGAGCCAAGATCGCCGCTGAGGAACAGGCCTTTACCGACACGCTGACCGGGTTGAAAAACCGCCGGGCGATGGATCATGTGCTGGACCGGCTGATCAACAGCGGCCGTGAATTTGCGCTGATGCATTTGGACCTGGACTTTTTCAAGCAGGTCAATGACACGATGGGCCATGCGGCTGGCGATGCGGTGCTGCAGCAGGCGGCCCGGATCATGGTGGATTGCACCCGCCAGTCCGATACCGTTGCCCGTATTGGCGGTGATGAATTTGTTTTGATCCTCGAGGGTGTTCTGGACACTGCCAGGCTGGCCGCCATTGCCAAACGGCTGATCCAGCGGTTGGAGGAGCCGGTTCCGTTTGGCGCCCTGACCTGCCGGATTTCCGCCAGCGCCGGCACAACGCTGTCTACTTGGCAAAAAGTTCCGGATGCTCAGCAATTGCTGAACCAGGCGGATTTGGCGCTGTATGCGGCCAAACGCGCCGGACGGGCGCAGCACTTCTTCTACCGCGAAGGCATGGAGAAAGAAGACCTGGGCAGCAGCGGCGAGGCTGCAATGCCCCAAGCGGCGGCACCAGGTCCGGCCGCCTGAGGAATTCCGGTTTGCGAGATCGGAAGCAGCCGCTGCCGCGGCTGTTTGCACCTGCCGTTGGCCCCCGGGGCGGCGCTACGCGTGTTTTCCTGGATTTCAGCAGCGCGACCGCACCATCTGCACCATCGGCACGCGCGATAGCTGGTGGTGCGCTGAGAACTGCAATGCCACTGCCTCTGGGGAAAGCATTGGCCTGCGCTGGTTTTCGGCGCTGCGGATCTCCTGAGCAGGATCGGAAGGTGGCGCCGTAGATACACCAATTGAGCAGGCGGGCGAGAGGGTATGGCGTGGTCAGCCGGAGGGCGCTGCGCACCGTGTTCTGCGGGGATCTCCGCGCCTGGGGCGGCTGTTTGAACCGTAAAACAGCAAAGCATTCCAGCAGCGAGTGGCCGGGGGCCGCGGGTGTTTGATCTAAATTCACATGCCGGGGAAAGTGGCAGCCCGTAGGGGAATCGAACCCCTCTTTCCAGGTTGAAAACCTGGCGTCCTAACCGATAGACGAACGGGCCACGCTGTCTGTGAGGCGGTGTTTAGTGGCAACAGCCAGATCCCGCAAGGGAAAAAGCGGACAATAGTGAAAAATCTTATCCACAGCCTCCAAGTCTTTGAAAAATCAGGCTTCGGCCGCGTCTTCCAGGCGCAACTGCGGGTTTTGGCGGCCGCCCCAGCTGTTCACTTCCAACCGTCCTGCGAAATGGAAGCGGGCGCCGCCGTGTTCTAACAGCCGGGGGCCAAGCGCAGTGTCAAAGGCGCCAAAGCAGATCCCGTCCACGCCGCCGCCCATGCCGTCACTGAGCGAAAGTTTCAGATGGCTCTCGCCCACTTTCTTGGCAAAACGCACCTGAAGATCCGGCAGCGCATAGCGCGGGGCAGGGGCGCCGGCGCCAAAGGGGCCGGCGTGCTCGATCTGTTCGATCAGGTCTACCGTCACGGCACCGGGCATCAGGGCGCCGTCCAGCTTGATGTCTGCCGGTCCGCCCTGGCCTGCGCCTTGTTTTTCGAGAAGGTCCGACAGCCGCGCCATCGCCGGCTCCAGCTTGTCCCGCATCACGGTAAGGCCGGCCGCCATCTTGTGGCCGCCGCCTTTGACCAGCAGCCCTTCTGCCGCCAGCCGCTGGATCGATGCGCCCAGGTCGACGCCGGATACAGAGCGGCCGGACCCCTTGCCCTCATCCCCGTCAAAACCGATCACAACGGCGGGGCGGTTGGCGGTTTCTTTCAGCCGGGATGCGACGATGCCGACCACGCCGGGATGCCAGCCCTCGCCGGCGGCCCAGACCAGCGGGGCGTCCAGCCCGCGGTCTTCCGCTTGTTCCAGGGCAGCGGCACGCACGGCGTTTTCAATGTCGCGGCGTTCGGTGTTCAGCTCATCCAGCCGTTCGGCCAGGGCAGCGGCCTCATGCGGGTTGTCGGTGGACAAGAGCCGTGCTCCCAGGTCCGCCTTGCCGATGCGTCCACCGGCATTGACCCGCGGCCCCAGGAGAAAACCAAGATGATAGGTGGAGGGCGCCGAATCCATGCGGCTGACATCGGACAGCGCCACCAGGCCGGGACGGCGGCGCGCGCCCATCACCTTCAGTCCCTGGCGCACCAAGGCGCGGTTGGCGCCGATCAGCGGTGCCACGTCCGCCACTGTGGCCAGCGCCACCAGGTCCAGAAGCGCCATCAGGTCCGGTCCCTTGGCACCGGCCTCGCGCAGCTGGCGGCCTGCTTCTACCAGCATCAGGAACACCACGCCCGCAGCGCAGAAATAGCCCAGATCGCCGCTCTCGTCCTGCCGGTTGGGATTCACCACCGCAACGCAGCCGGGCAAGGTCTCGCCGCCCAGGTGGTGGTCCAGCACGATCACATCGGCGCCCTTGGCGGCGGCAATCGGCTCATGGCTGAGGGTGCCGCAGTCCACGCAGATGATCAGATTATGGGCGGCGGCCAGCTGCTGCATGGCAGGCACGTTCGGGCCATAGCCCTCGTCGATGCGGTCGGGGATGTACAGAGTTGCTTCCAGACCCATCTGCCGCAGCCATACCAGCAGCAGCGCGGCAGAGCTGCCGCCGTCGACGTCATAATCGGCAAAGACCGCAATCCGCTGGCGGCCGCGCACAGCCGCCAGAAACCTTGTAGCGGCCGTTTCCATGTCTTTCATCTCGCGCGGGTCGGGCAACAGCTCTTTCAGCCTTGGTTCCAGAAACCCCTTGGCTTCCATCGCCGGCACGCCGCGCCGGGCCAGAACCTGGCAGACGGAGCGGGGCAGGCCGGTCTGCTGCGCCATCATCTCGGACGCGCGGTCCACCTCAACGCCGGGGCCAACCCAGCGGCGCCCGGTCAAGGACTGCTCAACACCCAAAAAGCTCATCATCTGCCCCCATATGCAAAGGCCGGACCCAATCGGATCCGGCCCTTTCATCTTTCTCCAAATACTCCCGCCGGAGGCCGCGGCGCAAGCCGCTTCCCGGCGAAACCTTCAAGCCTGATGCGGCGCCAGCGGCGTGCGGTAAGACATGCGGCGCACCGAACCGGTCTTGGAACGCATAAGCAGGGTGGTGGTCTCAACCCATCCCGGGGTGCGCTTGATGCTGGGCAGCAGCGAGCCGCCGGTGACACCGGTGGCGGCAAAGATCACGTCCTGGGTGACCATCTCGTCGCGGGTATAGACGCGGTCCAGGTCAGTGATGCCGGCCTTGGCAGCGCGGCCTTTTTCATCGTCGTTGCGGAACAAGAGGCGGCCGAAGATCTGGCCGCCCATGCATTTCAATGCAGCGGCTGCCAGCACGCCTTCAGGTGCGCCGCCCTGGCCCATATACATGTCGATGCCAGTAATCTCGCTCTCGGCGCAGTGCATGACGCCGGCGACGTCGCCATCGGTGATCAGCCGGATCGAAGCGCCGGTCTCGCGCACCTCGGCGATCATCGCCTCGTGGCGGGGGCGTTCCAGGATGCAGACGGTGATGTCGGCCGGGTCACAGCCTTTGGCCTTGGCCAGCGCTTCGACGCGTTCGCGCGGCGACATTTCCAACGAGACCACGCCCTCGGCGAAGCCCGGGCCGATTGCCAGCTTGTCCATATAGGTGTCCGGTGCGTGCAGCATCGAGCCGCGCGGGCCCATGGCGATCACGGTCAGCGCATTCGGCATGTCCTTGGCGGTCAGCGTGGTGCCTTCCAGCGGGTCCAGCGCGATGTCG
>NZ_JAXMOX010000003.1:0-54238 GCF_034669605.1 Leisingera sp. | reverse complement strand
GTCTCGGTCTCGGTCTCGGTCTCGGTCTCGGTCTCGGTCTCGGTCTCGGTCTCGGTCTCGGTCTCGGTCTCGGTCTCGGTCTCGGTCTCGGTCTCGGTCTCGGTCTCGGTCTCGGTCTCGGTCTCGGTCTCGGAAACTGACGACTCAACATCCTTAGACCCGTCAACCGCCTCGGCGGCGCTATCGTCAGGCACATCCTGTACATGCGCTTCCGCAGTGTTCTCAACCGGCTGGGAGTCACCGGGGCCAGGCTCAATCACGTCTTCCGGATTTTTCTTGTCAACCACGCCGGCCACCCCCTCGATTCCTAAAATGCATTTCTGCGAACACGCCGGACCCTACTCTGCGCGCCTCTTGCGCTCAAGCCGCGACAGCTGTGCTGCGGCATCAAGAACCGCCTCCGCCATGGCTTCGGCACTTGGCTCCTTACTTACGCGCAACACCTTGCAATTCAAGCTTTTCAAAGGCCCAGCGACAGCCCCGCTCAGCGCAATCAGATGCAAATGCGCAGCATCCCTGCACAGACTGGCAAAATGACACGCCGTTCTGGGTGAAAAAAGCGGCACGATCACATCCGTTTTCGCAGAAAGCGCGGCTTGCGCCTCCACTGACAACGGTAGAAGAACCTGATTGTACACAATTTGCGCACTGCAGGGGATACCGCCATCGGTAAGCCGTTGTGCAATCCTGCCCCGGGCGTGGCCGCCCCGAAGATGCAGCAGCGGTGCTTTCGGCGGCTTTTGCAGCAGCCTACCGACCAATTCATCCGCGCATTGCCCGAGACTGATCGCCTGCCAGCCGGCGTTCACCGCAGTCGCGGCGGTGCGCTCGCCGACACAAAAAGCCGGCAGACGGACAGCAGTTTCACGTGAAGCGGCTTCCACCCCGTTGGCCGAAGTGAAGATCACGCCTTTCACGCCGTCCAGGCTGACCATTGCCTGTATCGGCCGGATCTGCATCAGCGGTGCATAGATCACTTGCAGCCCAGCACGTGCTTCTTGAGGCAGTCCGGCCACAAACCGCTCTGCCGCTGCCAGCGGGCGTGTCATCAGCAAAGGCACCATCACGGAGCTCCCGGGATTGTTTGCAAGCCGCTTAGGTGGTAGCCCCGGCGGCAACGCGATGCAACGGTAAGGCTATGACAAAGACTCTGACCATTCTTGGCCTGGAGAGCAGCTGTGATGACACCGCCGCCGCCGTGGTTCGGCAACCGGAGGGCGCGCGGCCTGAAATCCTGTCATCAGTCGTGTTCGGCCAGACCGAACTGCACAGCGCCTTTGGCGGCGTGGTGCCTGAGATCGCCGCCCGCGCCCACGCCGAGAAACTGGACATTTGCGTGCGTGATGCGCTGGCTGAGGCTGGGCTGGCCTTGACAGACATGGATGCGGTTGCGGTCACCGCAGGTCCCGGGCTGATCGGCGGGGTGATGTCAGGCGTCATGTGCGCCAAGGGGATTTCCGCCGCCACCGGCCTGCCGCTCGTGGGTGTGAACCATCTGGCGGGCCATGCGCTGACGCCGCGGCTGACAGATGGCATTGCCTATCCCTACCTTATGCTGCTGGTCTCCGGTGGGCATTGCCAATACCTGCTGGTGCGCGGGCCGGAGGATTTCACCCGCCTCGGAGGTACCATCGACGACGCTCCGGGCGAAGCGTTTGACAAAACCGCCCGCCTGCTGGGTTTGCCGCAACCAGGCGGACCCGCGGTGCAGGCGGAGGCGGAAAGCGGCGACCCCGAGCGGTTCCGCTTCCCGCGGCCGCTGCTGGACCGGCCGGATTGCAACCTGTCATTCTCCGGCCTGAAGACCGCACTGATGCGGATGCGGAATCAGATCGCGGCGGAAAAAGGCGGCCTCACCCGCCAGGACCGCGCCGATCTCTGTGCCGGGTTCCAGGCCGCCGTGGTTGATACGCTGGCCGAGAAAACCAGCCGGGCAATCCGCTTGTACTTGGAAGTGCAGCCAGCCCGGCCAACTGTGGCTGTCGCCGGCGGGGTGGCGGCAAATACTGCTATTCGCACCGCATTGGAGATTGTTTGTGCCGAGGCTGGAGCGGCTTTCACTGCCCCTCCGTTGCGGCTTTGCACCGATAATGCGGCGATGATCGCCTATGCCGGTCTGGAGCGTTTCAAGGCAGGCGCGCGCGATGGCCTGGACCTGACCGCCCGGCCCCGCTGGCCGCTGGATCAAAGCAGCCCTGCGTTGATCGGATCGGGCCGCAAAGGGGCAAAAGCATGAACATTTCGGTGTTGGGATCCGGCGCCTTTGGCACCGCTTTGGCCATTTCCCTGGCAGGCAACGGGCCGGTGACCCTGTGGGCACGTAATGCCGTAAAGGCTCAGGCGATGCAGGACAGCCGCCGCAACGGGACCCGCCTGCCTGGTGTGGCGCTGCCGGGAAACCTTTCCGTCACTGCGGATATTGCCGAGGCCTGCGATTCCGGCGTGCTGCTGCTGGCTGTACCTATGCAATCACTGCGTGGCACTCTGGAAGATCACAAGGTCAACCTGGCCAGAAAGACGATTGTCGCCTGCTGCAAGGGCATTGAGCTGGACACCGGCCTTGGGCCCATTGCCGTCATTCAAGAGGTCCTCCCCCAAGCCGCTGCGGCATTGCTGACAGGGCCGAGCTTTGCTGCGGATATAGCCCGTGGCTTGCCGACCGCCCTGACCTTGGCCTGCCGCGAGGCGGATCGGGGCAAGGAGCTTCAGGAACAGCTAACGACAACCAACCTGCGCCTGTACCGCACAACGGACACCATTGGAGCCGAGATTGGCGGCGCTTTGAAGAACGTGATGGCGATCGCCTGCGGCGCGGTGATCGGCGCCGGACTGGGGGACAGTGCCCGCGCGGCACTGATGACCCGAGGCTATGCCGAAATGCAGCGGATGGCGCTGGCCTGCGGTGCAAAAGCAGAGACGTTGGCCGGACTGTCAGGCCTTGGTGATCTGGCGCTGACCTGCAGCTCCGACCTATCCCGCAACTACCGTCTTGGGCTTTCAATCGGCCGGGGGGAAGAGTTTGATTCCAGCATCACGGTGGAAGGTGCGGCCACATCGCGAGCTGTCGCAGAACAGGCCCGAAGGATGAATTTGGACATGCCGGTGACAGTCACGGTAACCAATTTGCTCGATCAGCGCTTGACGATCGGCGAAGCGGCGGCACATTTGTTTAAAAGGCCATTAAAAGAGGAATAAAATGCTCATCGCATTGATCGCCCGCGACAAACCAGATCACCTGCAGACCCGCCTTGATAATCGGGACGCGCATTTGGCCTATATCAACGACACCGGCGCCGTGGCACAGGCGGGTCCGCTGCTGGATCAGGATGGCAATATGGCCGGTTCCCTGGTTATTCTGGACGTCGAAGACATGGCAGCCGGCGAAGCCTGGGCAGAAAGTGACCCCTACAACAAGGCGGGCCTGTTTGAAGCTGTCGAATTGATCACCTGGAAGAAGGTCATCGGCTGATGCGTTACTGGCTGTTCAAATCCGAACCCTCGACCTGGAGCTGGGAAGACCAGCAGGCCAAGGGCGACACGGGCGAGGAATGGGACGGCGTGCGCAATTACCAGGCGCGCAACTTCATGCGCGACATGAAGATCGGCGACCGCGGCTTCTTCTATCATTCGCAGAAGGAGAAATCGGTGGTCGGCATCGTCGAGGTCTGCGCCGAGGCGCATCCGGACAGCACCACTGAAGACGACCGCTGGGAATGCGTCGACATCAAGGCGGTGCGCAGCTTTGTGACCCCCGTCAGTCTGGACCAGATCAAAGCGGATCCGCGGCTGGAGGAGATGGTGCTGGTCAGGAACTCCCGCCTCTCGGTGCAGCCGGTGAGCGAAACAGAGTGGACTGCCATCTGCGCGTTGGGGCAGACAGATCCCGGCTGAACTGACAGTTTGCTCCTTTAGCAACTTTACGCCGTGAGGAGAGCAGCATGGAATTTCTGAGTGTGATCGTGGCGGCTGCGGCGGCTTTTGCGCTGGGGGCCGGGTATTACAGCGCCCTCGCCAAACCGTGGACTGAAGCTGCCGGTGTCGAATGTGATAAAGACGGTAAGCCAAAAGGCGGGCAAAGCCCGGCGATCTTTGCGTTGGCTTTTGTGCTGCAACTGATCGTTGTTGGCATGATGCGCCATGTTTTCACTCTGTCCGGCATTGAGACCCTTGGCGCGGGCCTGGTTGGCGGCGCCGGCATCGGCTTGTTCTTCATCAGCCCCTGGATTGCTTTGAACAACATGTATGGAATGCGGCCAATGAAGCTGACGCTGATCGATGGCTGCTATGCGACGCTGGCCTGCGCAGTTGCTGGCTTGGTGCTGTGTCTGTTCTGAATTGAAAAAGGGAAGGACCTGAGGACAATCAGGACCTTCCCTTCCACCCCGCGTGCTCCACTATCCACCACACGCGTTTGAAAATCTGGTACCTGGCCGTCCTGGCCGGTGTCTTAGGTATAGGCTGCACCGGAATGATTCCGCAAAGCATTTACCTAGACAATGCAAGCTAATTTAAAAGCGCTCGGGTGTTTCACCCATTTGTACCACATGCACCAAGCTACCGACTGGATTGAGGGTTCGTACCGGTTCCAATATCGGCATCTCCGAACCCTAGATCATCCAAGCGCAGACACAGAAACGCGCCGAGATACTCGTCCGGATCAAGCCTTAAGAGGCGCAGACCGCGCAAGCCAAGCACGATCTGGCCCATTTCAATGCAATGATGGAGTTGTTCGCTGCTACAGAACGGCAGTGCGCCCGCTGCATGGTCAGCCTCGGGTTCTTCATGACGGGTAAAATCTCCGGAATTTGCGTCTGCCATCTCAATGTTGATGGGAAGATAACGACGCGGAAGTTGGCGAAGTACGGCCCCGACGCGGAGCCTTCCGCTGCGATTACGTTCCCCATTCACTTTCAAATCAAGCCTTGGTGCATTTGCTACCTAAAACAAGGGTAATCGACAATTCATCCTTAGACGTGTCTCCGTTCACATCCGGCTTCAGCGGCACAGAATCTGATCTCGGCTGCGGGGGCGCCGCACCAAGAGACGCCCCCGCAATTGCTTTACATGTAGTCACCGAGAACGACTTCGCTCTTCACCGGTTCAATTGCGCTTTCGTCAATTTCCGGCATCGCTTTCAACTGTGATTCTGACTGCGCGGTCAGCCGCAGCTGGCCGTTTTTTGTCACCTCGAATTCGGACAGGGGAATAGCAACCGAATGTTCCCCCAAGCCAAGAAATCCGCCGACTCCGATCACGCCGGAAAGCTTGTCGTCGTGAACGACCACATAGTCGATTTCACCAACGTCAGCGTCAGATGCGCTCAGCACATTCTTGCCGACAAGATCGCCAACGGTCATGGCACGCAGCTTCATTTCACCTTCGGCTGCGGGAAGCGACGGCGAGTTGGTTGATTCTGCGGTCTCGCTGATATTCGTGCCAGCAACCGGCTCGGTGCCTTCGCCCCCGTCACGCGACGGCGACTGATCCACCCCGGCTGATGCACCGGCGGGATCACTATCGCTGGCTTCCGTGACAGACTTGGTGTCGCCAACTTCTTCAAGGACGGTGCCGTCCCCTTCGTTGCCGCGGGACGGAGACGTATCGACACCGGCAGATGCGCCAACAGAACCGTCGTCATTGGCAGCAATGACCATCTCCGCTTCACCGCCTGAAGAAACACTGTTGCCAGCCGCGTACCCGGCGCCTGCAATGAGCGCAGCAGCGGCGGCGGTCAACATCATACGGGCGCTCGGCTTCATTTCGGTCTTCATGAGAATATCTCCTCAGCATTAAGTTGTTGATGCTGGGACAACGCAGCCTTCCCGAAATCCGTTCCGTCACAAACGAGATTTCTCGAAACCTTCACGTGTGAAAACCTGATAGTCTCCCGGTTCTCCTGACGCCTGGAAGACCGGGACCCTGCGCAGGCAAACCTGAAATGAAAGTGGCCCCGCCATTTGGCGAGGCCGTTCAATCTAGTGCGGTAACCGGATTTAGTAGCGGTAGTGTTCCGGCTTGAAGGGGCCTTCCGGCTTAACGCCGATATAAGCGGCCTGCTCAGCGCTCAGCTCAGTCAGTTTGACGCCAATGCGGCCCAGGTGCAGGCGGGCGACTTTCTCGTCCAGATGCTTGGGCAGGATGTAGACGTCATTGTTGTAGTGTTCACCGCGGATCCACAGTTCGATCTGGGCCAGAACCTGGTTGGTGAAAGAGGCCGACATCACAAACGATGGGTGGCCGGTGGCGTTGCCCAAGTTCAGCAGGCGGCCTTCGGACAGGAGGATGATGCGGTTGCCCGAAGGCATCTCGATCATGTCCACCTGTTCCTTGATGTTGGTCCACTTGTGGTTCTTCAGCGCGGCGACCTGGATCTCGTTGTCGAAGTGGCCGATATTGCCGACAATCGCCATGTCCTTCATCTCGCGCATATGGTCGATGCGGATCACGTCCTTGTTGCCAGTGGTGGTTATGAAGATGTCGGCGGAGGAAACTTCGTCCTCCAGAAGCACCACTTCAAAGCCGTCCATTGCGGCCTGCAGAGCGCAAATGGGATCAGCCTCGGTGACCTTCACCCGAGCGCCGGCACCGCGCAGGGAGGCGGCAGAGCCTTTGCCAACATCGCCGTAACCGCAGACCACGGCCACTTTGCCGGCCATCATGGTGTCGGTGGCGCGGCGGATACCATCGACCAGCGATTCCTTGCAGCCGTATTTGTTGTCGAACTTGGACTTGGTGACCGAGTCGTTGACGTTGATCGCCGGGAACGGCAGCTGGCCGTTCTTTTGCAGATCATACAAACGGTGCACGCCGGTGGTGGTTTCCTCGGAAACACCCACGATCGCATCGCGGGTCTTGGTGAACCAGCCGGGCGAGGCCTCCATGCGCTTCCGGATCTGCGCCTTAATAACGGCTTCTTCCTCGGACTGCGGCACCGGGATGATGTCCTCACCAGCCTCAGCGCGCGCACCCAGCAGCACATAGAGGGTGGCATCGCCGCCATCGTCGAGGATCAGGTTCGGGCCTTCCGGGAACATGAAGGATTTATCGAGGTAATCCCAATGTTCCTCAAGGCTTTGGCCCTTGATGGCAAAGACCGGGATACCGGCCTCGGCAATCGCGGCGGCGGCGTGGTCCTGGGTCGAGAAGATGTTGCAGGAAGCCCAGCGCACATCTGCGCCCAGTGCCACCAGCGTTTCGATCAGCACCGCGGTCTGGATGGTCATGTGCAGCGAGCCGACGATGCGCGCGCCCTTCAGCGGTTTGCTTTCACCGTATTCCGCGCGCAGAGCCATCAGCCCCGGCATTTCGGTTTCGGCAATGTCCAGCTCCTTGCGGCCGAAGCCTGCAAGCGCGATGTCCTTGACGATATAATCCCCTGCCATAGTCTGCTCCATTCCGGTTACGAGTACAGTTGCAGCAGGGCCTAGCACTGCAATTGTTGATATTCAACGAAGATAGCCGCGGCCGGAGCCTGTGGCTCTGGCTTTTCAGGGTGGAGAGCAGGCTGTGGGGGGAGCCCGTCAGGCAGCCAAAGTCAGCTTGGCGTGCCTGGGTCCGGCACATTTTCCGAAATGTGGAAGAATGAGGAACCGGTTGCAACAACACAGCTGACCCCATTTGCATGTGTGACCAGAACCGTAAAAGTTCCGGTTTCGTCCGACGACCAGACCTCGATCACAGTGGCCTCGGGACGGCTTTTCTGCAATCCGCCAGCGGTCAGCCGTTCAGAGTATCCGCTTTCCAGCTTCTGGGTCATGACCTCGCGGTCGCCGCAGCTGGCTGCCAAAGCCGGCGGCGCCGTCGCTGCCATGCCGAAAAGCAGAGTAATACCAAGGAGACGCTTAAACATGACAAACTCCTTTCCATTGCGTTTCACGTCAGGAAAAGGGGTTGCCCCAGAGAGGGGGCGGTGCCCCTTGTCTACCTATAATATTGGGCCGCACGGTGCCCGTTTCAAATTCACAAGGCATGAACACTCCGTTTTTGCTTGTGTTCTGACACCCAGCAGCCAAACCCGGCCAGTATTGCCCGGTTGCCGCACAGCGGGTAGTCAAAGGGGAAAGTGCCGCAACAGGAAAGCCTTATGCCCGCCAAACCCGCCCGAGCCTGGCAGCGTATGCTGTCCGGCCGCCGCCTTGATCTGCTGGACCCCACACCGGTGGATATCGAAATTGAAGACATCGCCCATGGATTGGCATTCGTTGCCCGCTGGAATGGTCAGACAATGGGCGATTTTGCCTATTCCGTGGCCGAGCATTCGCTGCTGGTCGAGGACCTTTTCACCCGGATGAATCCCAAGGTGCCGGTTAAATGGCGGCTGGCGGCACTGCTGCATGATGCGCCTGAATACGTGATCGGAGATATGATTTCTCCAGTCAAAGCAGCGGTGGGGCCAGGGTATGGCGAACTGGACTCGCGGCTGACGGCGGCCATTCACCTGCGGTTTGGTCTGCCTGCTGCTTTGCCAAAAACTGTCAAGGCGCACATCAAACGGGCAGACAAGATCAGTGCCTGGATGGAAGCGGTGCAGATCGCCGGGTTTTCAGAGACAGAAGCCAGCAGCTTCTTTGGGCGTCCGAAGCCAGAAGTCACCGACGGTCTGAATATTGTGCTGCGGCCGCCGCTGGACACCCGCATGGCGTTTCTGGGCCGCCATGCGGAATTGATGGGTCAGCTTTGACGCTCAGCGCGGACTGCGCTTGGCCAGGATCCGCTGCAGGGTGCGGCGGTGCATGTTCAACCGCCTTGCGGTTTCCGAAACATTGCGGTCGCACAGCTCATAAATCCGCTGGATATGCTCCCAGCGCACCCGGTCGGCGCTCATCGGGTTTTCCGGCGGCGGCGGCAGCACATCCTCGTTGGCCAGCAAAGCGTTCATAATGTCGGTGGCATCGGCCGGCTTGGACAGGTAATCCGTCGCGCCGATTTTGACCGCCGCAACCGCTGTGGCAATGGCGCCATAGCCGGTCAGAACTACAATCCGGCTGTCCGGCCGCTTCTCCCGCAGCACCTCGACCACATCCAAACCGTTGCCGTCTTCCAGCCTCAGGTCAACAACCGCAAAGGCCGGCGGGCGTGCCGTTGCAATGGCACTGCCTGCGGCAACCGACCCCGCGGTCTCCACCGTGAAGCCGCGTTTTTCCATTGCCTTTGCCAGACGCCGCAGAAACGGCTCGTCGTCATCGACCAGCAGCAGTGTCTTGTCGGGTCCAATGTCCTGCAGAGCAGTTTCGGCCATGCCCGGTCCTCCGCGAAGTTATTATCTGTTCACGCAAGAATATGTCCGGGCAGGGGAGAAAGGTCAAACAGCTATCCTGCCTCAGATTTTTTCGATGAAACAGGCGGTCTTGTCGGCCATCTGCTGTGCCGATTCATCGCGGCGGAAGAATTCCACAAAACCGTCCTCCGGCAGTACCAGATAGGAGAAGGTCGAATGGTCGACGAGATAGTAATCCTCGTCTCCTTCATTCTTCTTGAAATAGGTCTTGTAGGCCTTGCTGGCGGCTTTCACCTGATCCGAGGACCCGGTCAGCCCGATCATCTTTTCATGCAGGTTTTCGGCGAAATCGCCAACCGCTTCAGGGGTATCGCGGTCCGGGTCGATTGAAATAAACACCGGCGTTACACTGATGCCCCGCTCTGCCAGCACATCCACCGCATCCGCGTTGCGGGCCGAATCCATCGGGCAGACATCCGGACAGAAGGTGTAACCGAAGTAAACAATAGACGGCTCGGTGATCACATCCTTGTCGGTGACCGTCTCGCCCTTGGCATTGACCAGCTCGAATGCCCCGCCGATGGTATCGGTGCCGCCGGCAATCTGGCTGCTGCGGCACTGTGCGAATTTGTCGCCTCCGCCGCCCCCTCGGGTCATAAACCAGGCACCGCCCACAAGGGCGGCAACAAAAGCAGCAGCAAGAAGAGCATAGGCGCGGGTCATGAGATCACACTTTTCGTCAGGGAAGGGATGTTGATCGTTTACGGCGCCAGACCTATCAAGAATTACAGCTGATGCAACTGGCGCACGGCGTCACATCTGCGGGAGCAGTGAACCTTATGAGCGATCGCATCTTCAAACTGATGAACGGCCAGGAACACAGCCACTGGATCCGCCTGCGGACCCTGATCCTGCTGCGCTGGGTGGCCATTGCCGGGCAAATCACCGCCATTGCCGTGGCGCAGTACCGATTTAACCTGCAGTTGGAGCTGGGCCTTTGCTACTTGGCCATTGGCATTTCAGCCGCCGGCAATCTGATCGCCATCTTCGCTTTCCCGGAGAACAAACGCCTGACCGAGTTCGAGAACTTTCTGATGGTGCTGTTCGATCTGCTGCAGCTGGCCTTCCTCGTGTATCTGACCGGCGGGCTGAACAACCCGTTTGCCTTGCTGGTGCTGGGGCCGGTGACCATTTCCGCCGCCGTCATGGGGCTGCGCTCCACGCTGATCATTGGCGCCACCGCTGTCATTCTCGTTACCCTGATGGCAGAGTTTCACCTGCCGCTGCACACTGAACATGGTTTCATCCTGCGCATTCCCGATGTGTTCATCTTCGGCAATTGGATCGCCATCGTTATCGCCATTCTGTTCATCGGCGCCTATTCCTTCCGGGTCAGCAACGAAATGCGCTCTATGTCGGATGCGCTGAGCGCTACCCAGCTGGCGTTGTCGCGCGAGCAAAAGCTGACCGATCTGGGCGGCGTGGTGGCGGCGGCGGCGCATGAGCTGGGCACACCGCTCGCCACTATCAAACTCGCTAGTGCCGAGCTGATCGAGGAGTTGGACGACCGCCCTGAACTGCGCGAAGATGCCGCGCTGATACGGGAACAAGCCGACCGCTGCCGCGATATCCTGCGCAGCATGGGCCGGGCCGGAAATGACGATTTGCATTTGCGGCAAGCGCCCTTTTCAACCCTGGTTACCGAAGCCGCAGAGCCGCATATGAACCGCGGCAAATCCGTCATCTACCATGAAGAGCCGCTGGAGGGAGGTGACTGCCAGCAGCCTACGGTGATGCGCAAGCCCGAGATCATCCACGGGCTGCGCAACCTGGTGCAGAATGCAGTGGATTTCTCCCGCTCCACAGTCTGGATCGATGCCGCTTGGAACCACGACAGGATCATTTTGAGGATCTGCGACGATGGCAAAGGATTCCCTCCGCATCTGCTGGGCCGAATCGGCGATCCCTTTGTGCGCCGCCGCCGGGGCGAAAGCGAGCTGAAGCAGCGGCCCGAATACGAAGGCATGGGGTTGGGTCTGTTTATTGCCAAGACGCTGCTGCAGCGCACCGGCGCACAGCTGAGATTCGCCAATGGCGCGGACCCCTTCCAGACCCTCAGCCCCTACCGCGAACGGCGCGGCGCCGTTGTCGAAGTCTCCTGGCCGCGCCGAAAAATCGACGCCATGGCAGACGGTGGCCCTGTCATTGGGAAAAATAAACCTTTAGAAATTTAATTATTCACTTTTGGGCAACCAATTAAACTTCACTTAACTATTATTAGGGAACCATGCGGGTACACGAGAGCTGAACTAGGCAGGACGACATGCAGGACTTCGCTTCGATCGAATGGTTTGTACTGGCAGCGCTTTGCGCTGCAACCGCGGCCGCGGCGGTCTGGTGGCTGTCACCCGATCCGCGCCGCAATGGCATGGAACATGATCTGCTGGCCGGCGACGGCCGCACTGATGCCGTGTTCCTGTTTGACGAAAACAGCTTGATCGGCTGGTCTTCGGGCGCGCGCAAATTCATTGGCGACCAAGCAGAGAATTTTGACTGGGGCATGCTGCGCGACCAGTTGGCCCGCAACTACCCGGGCCTGCCGCAATCGCCGGGTTTCCTCAAGGATGTCGGACCGCTGGTGCTTTCAGGCACCGCCTCCGCCGAAAGCCGCGAGGCGCATTGCGAATGGATCGACGGGGTCACCCGCGTGCAGCTGCGCCGCAGCACCTTGGAAGAGCAGAACAAATCCCTCGATCAGGAGCTGACCACCCTGCGCGCTGCCGTGCATCAGGCGCCCTACCCGGTCTGGCTGCAATCAGAGGAGGGCAACGTTACGTGGTCCAACCTTGCCTATGACGACCTGAGCCAGAAGATCCGCGGCCGCAATGCTGATTTTGCCGCGCCTTTATTCACTGACCTCCACGACCCGATGACCAGCGGCAAGCCGGAACGGATCTATATTCCGCTCCCGGAAAGCAAAAAAAAGCTTTGGTATAATGTTTCCACCACCGAAACCGAGGCCGGCTGGCTGTGCCATGCGGTGGATGTGAATGCCGTGGTCGATGCCGAAGTTGCCCAGAGAAACTTCGTACAGACCCTGGCCAAAACATTTGCCCAGCTTTCGATCGGCCTTGCGATCTTTGACCGTAACCGTCAGCTGGTGCTGTTCAACCCTGTGCTGATCGACCTCACTGCCCTACCCGCCAATTTCCTCAGCTCGCGGCCCAACTTGCTCACCTTTTTTGACCGGCTGCGCGACCAGCGGATGATGCCGGAACCCAAAAGCTACTCCAGCTGGCGCCACCAAATGGCCGATCTTTTGGAGGCCGCCGCCGAAGGCCGGTACCAGGAAACATGGTCGCTTCCGTCGGGTTCCGTCTACAAGGTTTCGGGCCGGCCGCACCCGGATGGCGCTATTGCCTTCCTGTTCGAAGACATCACTGCCGAGGTCACTCTCACCCGCCAGTTCCGCTCGGAGCTTGAGATGGGCCAATCAATCATGGATCAGATGGACGAGGCGATTGCAGTTTTCGCCAGCGATGGCAGCATGACCTTCTCTAACAGTGCCTATGGCAGTCTCTGGCAGATGGACCCGGAGGCCAGCTTTGCGAAAGTGTCGATCATGGATGCCAGCCGGATCTGGCAGGATACCTGCGCGCCGACCCCGGTTTGGGGCGAGATCCGCGATTTTGTCGCTGGCGGCGATGGGCGCGAAGCCTGGTGGTCGCGTGTTCAATTGCGTGAAGGCACGCGCTTGATCTGCAAGGTTTCCGCGATCCAGAATGGTGCCACGATGGTCAGTTTCCGGGCACCGGAAACCATCGCCTTGCCGGAAGGCCAGCAGCGCTTCCCCGCGATCAGCCAGAGCTGAGCCTGAAATCCGGCTTGCAGCAGAGTGGCGGCGGCGCCATTCTAGCGCCATGACAACAGATACCGCGTCCTGCACGCTGAACTCACCGGACGATACGGCCCGATTGGCCGCACAGATCGCCGGGGCCCTGCGCCCCGGCGATTGCCTGTTGCTGGAGGGGGTAATCGGCGCCGGCAAAACCCATTTCGCCCGCCACTTGATTCAGTCGCTGATGCAGTGTCCAGAAGACGTCCCCTCGCCCACTTTCACACTAGTGCAAACATATGACGTGCCCGCCGGCGAGCTGTGGCACACTGACCTCTACCGGCTGTCCTCCCTGGACGAGATGGAGGAGCTGGGACTGACTGACGCTTTTGAGACCGCCATCTGCCTGGTGGAATGGCCCGACCGGCTGGCGGAACTGACGCCGCCTCATGCCCTGCGCCTCACGCTGGCGCTGAACCCGGAACACGAAGACCGCCGCCATTTGACGCTCAGCTGGAGCGATGCGAAATGGCAGCCCCTGATGGAGCGCATCTGCGCATGAATGACCGAACTTCCCGATGCCAGGCGTTTCTATCGGCAACGTCTTATACCGGATGGCTGCGCAGTCCGTTGGCCGGCGATGCCTCCAACCGGCGCTATGAACGGCTGACCGCCGGTGATGGCAAAACCGTTGTGCTGATGGACGCACCGCCGGAAAAGGGCGAGGATGTCCGCCCTTTCATCCGTATTGCCAACTATCTGCGTCACCAGGGCCTCAGCGCCCCGGAGATTCTGGCGCAGGACGTTGAGAATGGCTTTCTGCTACTGGAAGACCTGGGCGATGATCTTTTTGCCCGTGCCATCCAGCGGCAACCGTCGCTGCAGAAGGAACTTTATGAGGCGGCCACTGACGCCCTGGTTTCCTTGCATCGTGCACCGATACCGGATCTGCAACCATATGGCCCGAGAATTATGGCGGAAATGGCCGGTCTGGCATTGCTGAAATACCGGGACGGCGTCCTCGGCGGCCATGACCCGGATCTGCAAACCCGGTTCGAGGATCAGTTCGAAGACATCCTGCGTGAAACTGTCAAAGGCGATCCTGTTCTGATCCAACGTGACTATCACGCCGAAAACCTGCTGTGGCTGCCGGACCGCGACGGAGTGGCGCGCGTTGGTCTTCTGGACTTCCAGGACGCCCGCGCCGGCCACTGTGCCTACGACCTGGTGTCGCTGCTGCAGGATGCCCGCCGCGATGTGCCGGCCGCCGTCGAAATGCAAATGATGGGCCGCTATATCGCTGCCGCCGGAGTGGATGAATCCGGCTTCCGCACCGCCTATACAGTACTGGGCGTGCAGCGGAATCTGCGTATCCTTGGCGTATTTGCCCGGCTCAGCGTGGAATACGGCAAACCCCTTTACTTGGACCTGATCCCGCGGGTTTGGGATCATTTCATCCGCGGGCTGGAGCACCCTGCACTGGCCCCGGTTGCGGGTCTTCTGCGTGAAAACCTGCCCCCCCCATCTCCGGAAAACCTGGACAAGCTGAGGCCCTGATGCAGCGCTCCCCCGATGCCGTCATGCTGTTTGCCGCCGGGTTCGGCACCCGTATGCGGGAACTTACCCGCGACAAGCCGAAACCGACGATCGAAGTCTCGGGCCGGCCGCTTATCGCCCATGCGCTGGAATTGGCCCAAGCCATCCGGCCGGCCCGGATCGTGGCAAATCTGCATTACAAGCCAGAGCCGCTTAAAGCTATATTAGAGCCTGAAAAGGTACTCATCAGTCTCGAAACCCCCGAGATTCTCGACACCGGCGGCGGGCTGCGCCAGGCTTTACCATTGCTGGGAGACGGGCCGGTTTTCACTATGAACACTGACGCAATATGGAAGGGTCCGAACCCGCTGCAATTGGCGCAGGATGCTTGGGATCCTGATCGGATGGACGCGCTGCTGGTCTGCGTGCCGCTGGAGCGGACCGTGGGCCGCACCGGCAGCGGGGATTTCTCGGCTGATGCCGCAGGCCGCATCAGCCGTGGCGGTAATCTGGTCTATGGCGGGGTGCAGATCTTGAAAACGGACGGGTTGCATCAGGTTCCGGAACAGGTGTTCTCGCTGAATGTCCTGTGGAACCAAATGGCCGCAGAAAACCGGCTGTTTGCGCTGGAGTATCCCGGCCGCTGGTGCGATGTGGGCCATCCTGAGGGAATCACACTGGCCGAGGACCTGTTAGCCGCCGATGATGTTTGAACCAGCCAGCAAACCGCGCGTCTTTGCCGTGCCCTGCGGCGTCGATTTCCCGCGCGCACTGGTCGAGGGCTTGCGCAATCGCAGCCAGGGACAGCCGCCCGAGGTACTGGCGCGGGCCGAGCTTATCGTCAACACCTCCCGCATGGCGCGGCGGGTGCGGGGCCTGTTTGACGACGGTCCGCCACTGCTGCTGCCGCGGATGCTGATGCTCACCGACCTGGCACAGCGCGCCACCCTGGACGGCCTGCCCCCCGCCCTGCCTCCGCTGCGGCGCCGGTTGGAGCTGTCGCAGCTGATTGCAAAACTGCTCGACGCCCAGCCCGATCTCGCCTCCCGCGCCTCGCTTTACGATCTTTCCGACAGCCTGGCCGCGCTGATTGACGAGATGCAGGGTGAAGGCGTCAGCACCGATGCGATCCGCGATCTTGATGTCACCGACATGTCGGGCCACTGGGCCCGGGCGCAGGCTTTCATCGGTATCGCAGATGAGTTCACCGGCCTGCATGAAGGCGCGATGGACGCCCAGGCCCGGCAGCGGCAAGTGGTGCTGAACCTGATTGAACAATGGCAACACAGCCCGCCGCAGCATCCCATCATTCTGGCCGGCTCAACTGGCTCCCGCGGGACCACTCTGATGCTGATGCAGGCCATCGCCCGCCTGCCCCAGGGCGCGGTGGTGCTGCCCGGGTACGACTTTGACCAGCCGGATCATGTCTGGAACGGGCTGGATGATCCGATGATCTCGGAAGATCACCCGCAATACCGCTTTCACAAGCTGATGAAGGACCTGGAGCTTTCACCGGGCGACGTGCAGCCCTGGACCGAAACACCGCCGGTCTCGCCCGCCCGCAACCGGTTGGTGTCGCTGGCCCTGCGCCCTGCCCCGGTAACAGATGCCTGGATGAACGAAGGCCCGCATCTGACCGGTTTGGACACAGCAACGGAAAACGTCACGCTGGTCGAGGCCGCCACCCCCCGTGCCGAGGCGCTGGCCATCGCACTGCGCCTGCGGCAGGCCGCGGAGGACGGGCAGACCGCCGCGCTGATCACCCCGGACCGGATGCTGACCCGCCAGGTCTCTGCTGCACTGGACCGCTGGGAGATCCTGCCTGACGATTCCGCTGGCCAGCCCTTGCAGCTTTCACCTCCGGGCCGGTTCCTGCGCCATGTGGCAGGACTGTTTTGCAAACCTCTGGCCTGCGACAGTCTGCTGACGCTGCTGAAGCACCCGTTGGCCCACGATGGTGCGGAGCGCGGCAGCCATCTTCGTCAGACCCGCGAACTGGAGCTTTCCCTGCGCCGCAACGGCCCGCCGTTCCCAGATGCCGCAGCCTTTGCAGGGTTTGAAAACGGCCGGGATCTGACACCCGGGTGGGTGGATTGGCTAACCGCCTGTTTCGCGGATCAGGAATTCACCGGCACCCTGCCTTTGGTAAACTGGGTTCAGCGCCTGCGTGAACTGGCACAACACATCGCTGCAGGCAGCCAGGCAGACGGCTCGGGCACCCTCTGGGATAAGAAGGCCGGGCAGGCCGCGCTTGCCTGCATAGAAAATCTCGAAGCCGAAGCCTCTCATGGCGGCAACATGTCCGCGCGCGATTTTGCCGACCTCTTGGGCGCACTGCTGAGCCAGGGAGAGGTACGCGACCGCGATGCGCCCTATGGCTCAATCATGATATGGGGCACGCTGGAAGCCCGCGTGCAAGGCGCCGATCTGGTGATCCTTGGCGGTCTGAACGAAGGCAGCTGGCCGGAGGCCGCCAGCCCCGATCCCTGGCTGAACCGACAGCTGCGCAACCAGGCCGGCCTGTTGCTGCCGGAACGCCGCATCGGCCTGTCAGCGCATGATTTCCAGCAGGCTATCGCCGCACCCGAGGTCTGGCTGACCCGCGCCGCACGGTCAGAGGAAGCCGACACTGTGCCCTCACGCTGGCTGAACCGGCTGACCAACCTGCTGTCCGGCCTGCCGGATCAGGGCGGCCGCGCGGCGCTGGAAACGATGCGCGCCAAGGGCCGCCAGTGGCTGGGCTGGGCGGAGGCGCTGGAAGAACCAACGCCGATCCCCCAAGTGCCGCGTCCCTCACCGCGTCCGCCGGTTTCGGCACGGCCGCGGCGCCTGACGATTACGGAGATTCCCCGACTGATCCGCGACCCCTATGCGATATATGCCAAACATGTTCTGCGGTTGAAGCCTCTGACCCCTTTGGTTCAAGAACCGGATGCGTTGCTGCGCGGCATTGTGGTGCATGAGGTGTTTGAACGGTTCATCAAGGAAGTCCAAACGGATCCTTCCCTGCTGACCGCCGGTCACCTGATCGACAAAACCCGCGCATTGCTGAAAAGCCACGTCCCCTGGCCGGTTGCGCGCATCCTGTGGCACAGCCGCATCCGCAGGATCGCCAGTGACTTTGTGCTGGCAGAGCAGGAACGCCAATCGCGTGCCAAACCGGTCGCCTTTGAAGCCAAAGGCAGCGCGCGGCTGGATCCGCTGGATTTCACCATCGCCTGCCGCGCCGACCGTATCGACATGGACGACCGCGGTTTTCTGCATCTGTATGACTACAAGACCGGTGCCCCCCCCAGCGAAGCACAGCAGAAGAAGTTCGAAAAACAATTGCTGATCGAGGCCGCCATGGCCGAGCAAGGCGCCTTTGACGGCCTGGGCCCGGCAGAAGTGGCCCGCGCGCTGTTCATCGGGCTGGGGTCCAGCATGAAAGAAGTGCGTGCACCGCTGGAGGCGGAACCTCCGGCCAAGATCTGGGACGAGCTGCACACTTTGATCGGGGCTTATTTCGAGCCTGAACAAGGCTATTCGAGCCGCCGCATGGTGTATCGTGACGATATTGCTGGCGACTATGACCACCTTGCGCGCTACGGCGAATGGGACCGCAGCGCCACACCGCAGCCGGAGGATCTGTCATGACCATCCGTGATGCCGCCTCCGAGGCGCAATTCCGTGCCGCCCGGCCTGATGCCTCGACATGGCTGGCCGCCAATGCCGGGTCCGGCAAAACCAAAGTGCTGACTGACCGGGTTGCGCGGCTGTTGCTGAAAGGCGTGCAGCCGCAGCACATCCTGTGCCTGACCTACACCAAGGCCGCCGCCAGCGAGATGCAGAACCGGCTGTTCAAGCGGCTGGGTGAATGGGCGATGCTGGGAGATCCAGCACTGATCACTGCCTTGACCGAACTGGGAGAGCTCAGCACCGGACCCAACGACCTCGCGCAGGCCCGCACCCTGTTTGCCCGCGCGATTGAGACGCCGGGCGGGTTGAAAATCCAGACCATTCACTCCTTTTGTTCGTCGCTGCTGCGCCGCTTCCCGCTGGAGGCCGGCGTCAGCCCGCAGTTTTCCGAAATGGATGACCGCGCAGGCCAGATGCTGCGCGCTGAAATCATGGAAGACTTTGCCCAAGCTACCGAGGCACCGCTTGTGGAGGCCTTGGCACGCTATGTCAGCGACAGCGATTTCGAAACACTGACCGCAGCCGTGTGTCAGCGCCGCGCCGATTTCTCCCGGCCGCTGGATTGGAACGGCTTACTGGACCTGTTTGAGCTGCCGGCGGATTTTGACGAAACTGCGCTGGAAGCCCTGGTTTTCTTGGGCGGCGAGGAAGAGCTGCTGCAGCGCACCCGCGATATGCTCGGGCAAGGCAGCAGCTCCGATCAGAAAGCCGCGGACAAGCTCGCCGGCATCACCAAACCCACGCGCGCCGACCTTGACACACTGGAGAGCCTGTTCCTGACCGGTCCCGGGGCCAAGGAACCTTTTACGGCGAAACTGGACAAGTTCCCAACCAAGAAGCTGCGCGAATCGCATCTTTCGCTGATGGATCAGCTGGAGCCGCTGATGCGGCGGATCGAGGATGCGCGCACCAAGCGCATTGCCCTGGCTGCTGCCCGGAAAAGCCACGATCTGCACCGCTTCGCTGCCACCTTCCTGCCGGAGTATGAGCGCCGCAAACAGTTGCGCGGCTGGCTCGATTTCGACGACCTGATCCTGAAGGCCCGGCAACTGCTAAACGATCCCGGCGTTGCGGCCTGGGTGCTGTACCGGCTGGACGGCGGCATCGACCACATCCTGGTGGACGAAGCGCAGGATACCAGCCCGGTGCAATGGGACGTGATCGAGAAACTGGCGCAGGAATTCACTGCCGGCGAGGGCGCCCGCTCGGATGTCGAACGCACGATATTCGTGGTCGGCGACAAGAAGCAGTCGATCTATTCCTTCCAAGGCGCCGACCCGGATGCCTTTGACCGGATGCAGCTGGAATTCGGGAACAGGCTGTCGGAAACCGGGGCAGGTCTGCAAGACGCATCGCTCGATTTCTCCTTCCGCTCCTCTGCAGCGATCCTGAAACTGGTGGACTTGGTGTTCCGCGACAGCCCCCGCGCCGGTTTTCGCAAAGACGCGCTGCACCGCGCTTTCAAATCCGATCTGCCCGGCCGGGTGGACCTTTGGCCGGTGGTCGGGAAGGTCGAGGATGACGAGGATCCCGATTGGACCAGCCCCGTCGACCGGCCCAGCAGCCGGCATCACACAGTGATCCTCGCCGAACGCATCGCTCAGTCGATCAAGGGAATGATCGAGACCGGCACCACAATCCCAGAGGACGGCTCTGAGCCCGGCACCTTCCAGCGCCGCCCGGTGCAGGCCGGAGATTTCCTGATCCTGGTGCAGCGCCGCTCCGATCTGTTCTCGGAGATCATACGTGCATGTAAAAAGGCAGAACTGCCGATCGCCGGCGCCGACCGCCTTAAGGTGGGCGCCGAAATGGCGGTCAAGGATATCGCAGCACTGTTGCGGTTCCTGGCCTTGCCGGAAGACTCTTTGTCACTGGCGGAGGCTCTGAAATCACCTCTGTTCGGCTGGAGCGAGCAGGCGCTGTTCGATCTGGCACACCGGCGGGAGGCGATGTTCCTGTGGCCGGCATTGCGCGACCGGGCAGGGGAGTTTCCCGAAACCATGGCCGTGCTGAATGATCTGCGCGCCAATGCCGACTTCCTGCGACCCTATGACCTGATTGAGCGCATTCTGACCCGTCACGGCGGCCGTCAGAAACTGCTGGGCAGGCTGGGACCGGAAGCTGAGGACGGTGTCAACGCGCTGCTGTCGCAGGCACTGGCCTATGAACGCACCGATGTGCCCAGCCTCACCGGTTTTCTGGTCTGGATGCAGACCGATGATCTGGAGATCAAACGCCAGATGGGTGCAGCAGGCAATATGATCCGGGTGATGTCGGTGCATGGCTCGAAAGGTCTGGAGGCTCCGATCGTGATCCTTCCGGACACCGCCAAACGACAGCCACCGCGGGATGCCGAAATCATGCTGGCGGATGGCACTCCAGTCTGGAAGCTGCCCAAGGACCAGATGCCAGCCGCGATGCTGGCCGCCCGTGAAGCCGCGCAGGAGAAACTGAAAAATGAACGGCTGCGCCTATTGTATGTGGCTCTAACCCGAGCGGAAAAATGGTTGATCGTTGCCGCAGCAGGCGACGTCGGTGAGATGAACGACAGCTGGTACCGTATGGCGGAACGCGCCTTGCGGGACAACGGGGCGGTGGAGCTTGATATCGAAGGCGGCACTGGACTTCGCCTGCAACACGGTGATTGGGACGGACTTCCTCTGGTTGAAAAGCCTGGCCAAAGCGTTGAGAAACACAGTCTGCCGGAAGTCTTTACCCGTCCGTCAGGACCTTATGCTGCGCCGGCGCCGGCTCTCAGCCCCTCGGATCTGGGCGGGTCCAAGGCCTTGCCAGGGGATCAGGGCCTGGACGAGGAGGCGGCCAAGGCGCGCGGCTCCCGGCTGCATCTTCTGTTGGAGCATCTGCCCGGCCGGCTGCGGGAGGAGTGGCCCGTATTGGCTCAAAATCTATTGCAGGAAGCAGATGACGGCGCAGAGCTGCTGGTTGAGGCCTCGGGCGTTCTTCAGAACGCTGCCCTCTCTCACATTTTCCAGAATGACACATTGTCGGAGGTGCCCGTTACCGCAGATTTTTACGGATCGCGCTTGCATGGCATCATAGACCGGCTGGTTGTAACCCCGGAAAAAGTCCTGGCGGTGGATTTTAAATCCAACGTGACTGTACCCGAAACTCCTCAGCAATGCCCGGAAGGCCTGCTGCGGCAGATGGGGGCCTATGCCCATGCGCTGGCGCAGATTTATCCGGACCGCGCCATCGAAACCGCGTTGCTTTGGACCCGCAATGCCACCCTTATGCCGCTGCCGCACAAGCTTGTGACAGAGGCACTGCTGCGGCGTATGGAACCTTGACGATCGGTTAAGCCGTACCTAGGTTCCAACTCCAGTTGCCACACACTCATGGAGACATGCATATGTCCACCGTAGCCGTCACCGACGCCACTTTTGACGCCGAAGTCAAGAACTCCGATATCCCCGTAGTAGTGGATTTCTGGGCTGAGTGGTGCGGCCCCTGTAAGCAGATCGGTCCCGCTCTGGAAGAACTGGCCGCGGAATTCGGCGGCAAGGTGAAAATTGCCAAGGTCGATGTTGACAACAACCCGAATTCGGCCGCCGCCATGGGCGTGCGCGGTATTCCGGCGCTGTTTATCTTCAAGGACGGCCAAGTGGTTTCGAACCGTGCCGGCGCGGCTCCCAAAGCAGCGCTGCAAAGCTGGATTGAAGAGTCGATCTGACTCTGATCCCTGTTGCAGATTTAAAAGGGCTGTCCCCGCGGGGACAGCCCTTTTCTTTTGCCCGCAAACACTGGTGCACCTGCGGACGGCAAACTGGCTCTTTCCTTTGCGCCCATTGCCTGCAACCGTCCCGCCCAGAACAGGTACAGGAGGCACTATGGCCAAGACACGGGTATTGGTGGAATTCGGCATGGGTACATCGCTCCGGCGTGAAGATTACACCGAAGCCGCTCGCCGCGCGATCAAGGACGCGCTGTGGCATAATTCCGTCAACATGGCGGAACTATTTGATTTTCAGAAAGAAGATATGATCATCGACGCTGAGATCGGGGTCCAGAAACCCGAGTCCGTGGACAAGGATGCGCTGTTGGGGATTTTCCCTTACGGCCAGCCCAGCATCCGTGTTGTGGAAGGGGGGCTCAATATCGACAAGCCCCAAGGCGGGCGCACGGTGATCGCCAATGCGGCCGTGGTTGTGTCCTTTGACATGGAGGCGGAGGAATGAACGAAAAACGCATTATCCTGGAAATGGGCACCGGCAATGATCTGTATGGCCAAAACTACACAAAGGCAGCCCGCCGTGCAGTGCAGGACGCATTGCACCACTCGTCGATCACTCTGTTTTCCAAGCTCGGGATTGATCACAACGAAATGCGGGTGGACGTGACGGTTGCCGTGCAGCAGCCGGAAGCAGTGGATTGCGATTTAGTGGCACAGGATCTGCCGCGGGGCCGGGCCAGCGTGCGAGCCGTGAAAGGCGGGCTGGACGTAGAGGATGCCGAAGCCGGAACGCATCATGTGGTCGCCACTGCTGCAATTGAGGCCTGGCTGCCGGATCAGGCTGGCAAGTATAAAACCAGTGTCCGGAAATGAACAAAGCCGCCCGATAGCGGGCGGCTCATTCAAAACTCTGGATAAACAGGGATCAGATTTTAGAGATATCAGCGCGTTTCATACCAATGTCTTCCAGCTGATCGTCCGACAATTGTGCCAGAGCCTTGCGGGTTTGACGGGCCTCGTTCCATTCCACGAGAGCAGTTTTCACGTTGATCAGTCCGTCGACCACGCGGAGAACGGTGACTGCTCCGAGCGGCGCATAGATGTTTGCGGTAGTCATAGCGCTAGTCCTTCTGAGAAACAGCCGACCCTGTGCCGGTTGTGAACCCCATGTAGGATGTGCGGCTGAGTCTCACAATTGCCGGTTCAACAGCCCCGATTTGCATTTACTGCATAGCAGTGAACAGCCATGCAGCTGCTGCCCGGCAATGGACTTTGCGCGTTCTCTTGTGCCGACGGTGGGATGGTTCCATATAGAGGGCAATAAAGCGGAGGCATATATGGCAGACGATCAATTCCCCGGCTGGCACGGCACCACCATCATCGGTGTGAAGAAGGATGGCCAGGTTGTCATCGCCGGCGACGGCCAGGTGTCGCTGGGGCAGACGGTGATCAAAGGCACGGCCCGCAAGGTGCGTCGCTTGTCACCGGGCGGATTTGACGTGGTGGCGGGTTTTGCCGGCTCGACAGCCGACGCCTTCACCCTGCTGGAGCGGCTGGAAACCAAGCTTGAGGCGACTCCTGGCCAGCTTGCACGGGCCAGTGTCGAGCTGGCCAAGGACTGGCGCACCGATAAATACCTGCAGAAACTTGAGGCCATGCTGATCGTCACCGATGGCGCAGACATGTTTGTCATCACCGGTGCCGGCGACGTGCTGGAGCCTGAGCACAATGTAGCCGCTATCGGCTCGGGCGGGAATTTCGCACTGGCTGCCGCCCGCGGTATGATGGACAGCGGAAAATCCGCCGAACAAGTGGCCCGTGATGCCATGGCCATCGCTGCCGATATCTGCGTCTACACCAATGGCAACCTCACTGTTGAAAGCATAGGCCAGGAAAGCTGACGTGACCCAGGTTGATCAAAATGATCTGCGGGCTGCTGTTGGGTCCGGATTGTTGACCGAGGCCCAGGCCGCGTCGCTTCTGGCTATGGCGCATAGCCGCAGAGGCGCACGGGAGAACCTGGCACCAGGGGATGAACCCTTTGAGCTTTTCAAAGGGTTCAATGAAATCTTCATTGTCATCGGGCTTGTGATCCTGGCTTCTGGCTGGATGGCCTTCACAGCCGTTGATCTGGCTGGGTCAATCGGCGGTTACCAGGACAAGGCGATCTATTCAGCCATCGCCGGCGCAGCCGTGCTATGGATGCTGTCTGAATATTTCATACGCCGCCGCCGCATGGTCGCACCAGCGATTGCTCTTTCCCTTCTGTGGGCCGGCAACGCCGGTGCCGGTTTCTCGGCTGGTTTTTCCCAGCCCTTCATGATTGCGCAAAACGACTATTCAAGCCTGCCGCTGCCATTTGCGCTGGCAACGGCCGCCGTCACTGTGTTTTGGCTCCGCTTTCGCGTTCCTTTTGCCATGGCGCTGATCGCTTTGGGTGTTTTTGTCCTCGCCCTGTTGTCGGGATCGATACAGGCAGGCACCCCTGCCGGGGTGAGCGACCTGTTTCTGCTATCGGCCAGCGGGCCGTTTGCTTGGATCACATTGGCCGTAGGGTTCGCCGTATTTACCGTAGCCATGTCGTTTGATCTCAGCGATCCGCACCGTGTGACCAGACGCTCGGCCCAAGGTTTCTGGCTGCACGTCGTTGCAGCCCCGGCCTTGGTGAATACAATTGCCCTCAGCCTGCTGAACGCCGGAACTTCTGGTTCCAACATGCTGCTGATCAGCGTCCTGCTGGTGTTTGCCCTGATTGCAATCATCATTGACCGGCGCTCGTTCCTGATTGCCGCAATCGGCTACAGTGTTTCCCTCGCAGGAACAGTCTTCAGCGGCGAAGGCACCGCCATTACGATCCTGGCACTTGGCGTGTTCCTGGTGGCTTTGGGGGCCTTCTGGAGCCATATCCGGGCTGTGCTGCTCTCACTCTTGTCTGGCGTGCTGCCGCTTGGCCGGCTGCCGCCATCCCATTGAAACGGAAATATCCATGACTGATCTGACCCCTCGCGAAATCGTCTCTGAACTGGATCGTTTCATCATCGGCCAGAAAGAAGCCAAACGTGCTGTTGCCGTGGCGTTGCGCAGCCGCTGGCGGCGCAAACAGCTTTCCGATGACCTGCGTGATGAGGTGTATCCGAAGAACATCCTGATGATCGGCCCCACAGGAGTCGGCAAGACAGAGATTTCCCGCCGGCTGGCAAAACTGGCGCGCGCGCCCTTCATCAAGGTTGAAGCGACAAAATTCACAGAAGTCGGTTATGTCGGCCGCGATGTGGAGCAGATCATCCGGGATCTCGCTGACGGCGCCATTGCCCAGACCCGCGAATTCATGCGCGAGGATGTGAAGGCCAAAGCTCAAAAATCCGCCGAGAACCGGGTTTTGGAAGCTATCGCCGGCACGGATGCCCGTGAAGCAACCCGCGAGATGTTCCGAAAGAAGCTGAAATCAGGCGAACTGGACGACACAGTGATCGAACTGGATGTCGCAGACACCTCCAATCCGATGGGCAATATGTTCGAAATTCCCGGCCAGCCCGGCGGCAACATCGGCGCTCTGAACCTAGGTGATCTATTCGGCAAGGCGATGGGCGGCCGAACCACCCGCAAGAAGATGACCGTTTCTGAAAGCTATGAGGTGCTGATCAGCGAAGAGGCTGACAAACTGCTGGATGATGAGACCGTGACCCGCATCGCGCTGGAATCGGTGGAGCAGAACGGCATCGTCTTCCTGGACGAGATAGACAAGGTCTGCGCGCGCCAGGAAACCCGGGGCGGCGACGTCAGCCGCGAGGGTGTGCAGCGGGATCTGCTGCCGCTGATCGAGGGCACTACCGTCAGCACCAAACACGGGCCGGTCAAGACCGACCACATCCTGTTCATCGCCTCCGGTGCCTTCCATATTGCCAAACCCTCGGACTTGCTGCCGGAACTGCAGGGCCGTCTGCCGATCCGGGTGAGCCTGCGGGCGCTGACCGAAGCGGATTTCGTGCGTATCCTGACCGAGACCGACAATGCTTTGACACTCCAATACACTGCATTGATGGGCACGGAAGACGTCGAAGTGACCTTTACCGACGACGGTATCGCCGCGTTGGCCAAAATCGCCGCCGAAGTGAACCAGGCGGTGGAAAACATAGGCGCACGCCGACTTTACACAGTGATGGAGCGGGTGTTTGAGGAGCTCTCCTTTACTGCCCCGGACCGGCCGGGCGACACAGTCACTGTGGACGCAAGTTTTGTGAAGAAAAACCTGGGCGAACTTGGCCGGTCAGCCGATGTCAGCCGATACGTGCTGTAAAACACCAGGCAAAATTGCAGCCTCTGGACTTTGGCGGCAGGTGCAGTAGCCTGCCACCAATTGATTGAGGTAAACAAAATGCACGGGCTGCGCCTGATTTCCGGTGTGATCATGGTCTTTCTGGCGGCTTGTACTGACAGATCTTATACGCCAACAGTTCCAGAAGCGCTGGAACTGGGCACACCTAAGACCATTTTTGCCGCCACAAACCGTGAACCGCTGCCTGACGGCACCTTTGGGCCGGACCGCACCGATGCAGTCAGCCTCCTTGAACTCACGGTTTCAATTCCGCCGGATCATAAACCCGGCTCGCTGAAGTTCGGCTATGCGAAACCGGACCCCGTCACTGAATTCACCATGGCGGGACGCAAGACATTCGAAACCGAGGCCGCCTTTTCCATCCGGCTGCAGCAAGAACTGGCAAAGTTTCCCCGAAAGGAGCGCGAAGTCACGGTTTTTGTGCACGGCTTCAATTCCACCCAGGCCGAGACCGCTTTTAGGGCTGCCCAGCTTGCTCATGACATCAACCTCCCCGGGGCAACGGTTATCTATTCCTGGCCAAGCAAGGGCCGTCCGCTTGGCTATGCCTACGATGGCGACAGTGTGCTGTTTGCCCGTGACGGGCTGGAAGCTCTGCTGCGCAAACTGCGCGCTTCCGCGGTCGAGCGTATTGTACTCGTTGCCCATTCCATGGGGGGGCTGCTGACGATGGAAACCCTGCGCCAGATGGAGATCAAATCTCCCGGCTGGACAGCGCAGAACCTGGGCGGTGTCATCCTGATGTCACCAGATTTGGATGTCGACGTGTTTAAATCTCAGATGCGGAGATTCAAGCAGGTGCCGCAACCGTTCCTGATTTTCGTGTCGCGAAAAGATAACGTTCTGACCCTGTCACAACACCTGCGCGGCCTGAATGGCCGTGAACGGCTCGGGAATCTGGACAGCCTTGACGCAGTCAACGGTCTGCCGGTTGAAGTGATCGACACCACGGCCTTTGCAGGTGAAGCGGAGACGCAGCATTTTGTGGCAGCCTCCTCGCCGGCGCTGATTGCATTGCTAAACAGTGCTCGGGAAACCGCGGACTCGTTTACGCATAGACAGGACCTGCTGCGAAAGATCCTGCCGGGTCAAATTGTCATTCAAGACAGAACCATCAAGGTTGCACTGGAAAAAACGCCCGCAGACAACAGATAGGCGGGTTCAACGGCTGCGTCTGAGATAGACGTAGTAGGCACCTTCACCGCCATGGCTGATGTGGGCAGGGGTGACCTGCATCACCGCTTGCGCCAGCGGCGGCAATGACAACCATTGCGGCACCTTGTGGCGCAACACTCCGCGCGGAACCGGCATCGGACCTGGCTCGTCGCGGTGCTTTCCCTTGCCGGTGATCACCAGAACCAGCCGTTTTCCGGAGGCTTGGGCAGACAGGATAAACCGGGTGAGAGCAGGATGCGCGGAGTCGATCCGCATGCCGTGCAGGTCCAGCTTGCCTTCCGGCTTAAGCTTACCGCGCTTCATGCGGCGGAAGGATTTCTCATCCATCTGCACCGGATCGCTGGCCAGGCTGCGGGCAAGAGACGGCTTTAAATCGTGTTTCAGAGGCTTTGGCTTGGCGCGGCTGCCAATCTCAAACGGATCCAGTCCCGGCTCAAGTGGCTTAACCGGTTTGGGTTTCAGCATCGGCGGGGCAGGCGGCTTGGAAGGCCCGCCGGGATGCATGCGTTCCGCGTGTTTCACAACCTTGTGCCAGAGGTCGATCTCATCTCCTGTCAGTTTCCGCCGTGTCATTCAAAGGTCGTCCGGCAGCATCGCATAGGCCCGCTGAATCGGCAGCAGAACAACCATCCGCCCGGGGTCTTTCATCGTTCCAGCGGTCTCGCCGGCGGCATCACCTGTACCGACAAATATATCAGCCCGCTGCGCGCCCTTTATTGCGGATCCTGTATCCTGCGCCACCATCAGGCGGCGCAGGGGCATATGTCCATCCTTTTCCACCCAGACCGGCGCACCCAGCGGAGTGTATGCGGGGTCGGCGGCAATAGTTCGCATCGGCGTGACCGACCGGTTCATTGCGCCAAGCGGCCCTTTGGACGCGGATACTTTGCGCACTTCGCGGAAGAACACATAGGACGGATTGTGGAACAGCAGTTCCCTGCCGTCCGACGGGTTGCGCCGGACCCAGGATTTGATCACTTGGGCACTGACCTGATGGGCGTTGTAGACGCCGCGGCGCACCAGTTCCTTGCCGATGGATTTATAAGGGTGCCCATTGGCGCCGCCGTAGCCAACCCGAATCATCGAGCCGTCCGGCAGGCGGATCCTGCCAGAACCTTGAATTTGCAAAAAGAACAGCTCCACCGGGTCGTCCACCCAGGCAATCTCCAGCCCGCGGTCTGCCAATACACCGCTGGTCAGAATATCCCGCCGGGACAGCCACAAATCGGTGGAGCGGGCCTCGGGCGGCATCTTGTAGGCCGGGTAGCGAAAGCGTTCTGTCGGATAGCGGGAACCGCTCAGCTCAGGTTCGAAATAGCCGGTGAACAGAGCTGGATTGCCATCCTCGATCAGAACCGGGCGGAAGAACAGCTCGAAAAACGCCTGTGCCCCTTCGGGAGTCTGAGCTTGCGCGGCCTTGCACAAGGCAGCCCAGTCGGGATCCCTCAGGTTCTTGCAGGTTTCTAAAAAAACCTGCAGCGCATGGGCATGATCGTCTTTTGCCCAGCCGTCCAATTGGGCAAAATCCAAGATGCTGGACACGGTTTCAGAATGCGCCCCTGAGGCGGTCATCGCGGCACCTGCGAATGCAGCTGCCCCAAATACCCCCCGAAGCGCCGCAATCATGCGTCCGTCGCTACCAGCTGCCAATTGGGATCATCGGCGCCCATGTTGCGGGCAAAGATCCAGGTGTCCTTCTGACGCTTCACAGCCTTGGGATCGCCTTCGACGATGTCGCCACCGCGATCGCGGACAACGGACGTCATTTCACCAACAAACCGCATGGTGATTTCGGCCCGGCCCGTCTGTGTGTCAAATGTGGCATCTGCCACGGTGGTTTCACGCACGCCAACAAACTCGGCCTCGATTTTGAATCCCTGATCCTCACGCTGCGCAACGGCATCCACGAAGCTTTCGAAGACGTCCTCGGCCAGGAACGGCTGGATGTCGTCCAGGTTGCCATGCTCAAAGCCCATCAGGATCATTTCATATGCACTGCGCGCGCCCTGCACAAATTCCTGCACCTGAAAAGACGGTTCAGCCCGCTTCATCTCAGCCAGTGCCAGAGCCTGCGGGCTGCCGTCAGCCACATAATCGGTAATGTCACGGTCCGGGCCGCCTTCGATCACTTCCAGATCGGGCCGGCGGCTCCGCGCTTCGGATTGCGGCAGCGGTGGCTTTTCAAAACCTTCCCGTGATCCAAGTACGCTTTTTAAGCGCAGGATCAGAAACACGGCAATACCGGCCAGAACCAAAAGCTGAATCACAGGCGACTCCATGGATACCTCATGCTAGGCGTTCGTGCTTTGTTTGAAACCAAAGCGATCAGACCTTATGTAGGTGACGGACGGGGGCAAGTCTACCGCCCGGGCGTATGATCGTAAGGAAACTCCATGTATATCTTCCTGGCCTTTCTAATGGTTCCAATCATTGAAATTGCCCTGTTTATTCAAATCGGCGGCGCAATCGGGTTATGGCCGACCTTGGCTATCGTGGTTCTGACAGCGGTGCTGGGCACCTGGCTGGTGAAAACTCAGGGACGAATGGCAATGGGGCAATTGCGCTCGTCTTTCCAGCAAATGTCCGATCCGGCCGAGCCTTTGGCCCATGGTGCCATGATCCTTTTTGCCGGCGCGCTGCTGCTGACTCCGGGGTTCTTTACAGATGCCTTTGGTTTTGCCCTTCTGATGCCACCGGTGCGGCTGGCGGTTTTCCGCTACCTTCGGGCACGTGTCACAGTGGCGCAGTTCCAGATGGGGCCCGGCAGCATGCAGGGCCGTCACTATCCTGGGACCGCCGGCAGGCCGGATGACACCATCGACGGAGATTTCGAAGATGTGACTCCCAGTGACCGTCCAAACGGCCCGTCAGGCTGGGTCGACGGCCCCCGTTGAGCTACCCGAACCAAGCTGCTAAGCACGGTCAAAAGAATTTTTCAGGAGTATCCCGATGGCCGAAAACGGCGAAGCCCAGCAGCAGCCGCAAGTCAAGATGAACATTTTGGGCCAGTTCATCCGCGACATGTCATTTGAAAACGTGATGGCGCAAAAGGGCACCGGCGGCGACGTTCAGCCGGATGTCAGTGTGCAGGTGAACCTGGATGCAAAAAAACGCTCGGTTGAGAACCAGTATGAAGTTGTCACCAAGCTGACTGTTGAATCAAAGAACAAGGAGGGCGGCGAAGTCCTGTTCGTTCTGGAACTGGAATATGTCGGCGTCTTCAACATCGCCGGCGTGCCGGAAGACCAACTGCACCCGTTCCTGCTGATCGAATGCCCGCGCATGACCTTCCCGTTCCTGCGCCGCATCGTGTCGGACGTCACCCGCGACGGCGGCTTCCCGCCGCTGAATCTGGACAACATTGATTTTGTGGCGATCTACCGCAACGAACTGGCCCGCCGTCAGACCGAAGCGGCGGCAGCAGCTCCTACTCAGTAAAGTTTCAAGCCCGCCTAACCAAAAAAACGCCGCTGTGATTCAGCGGCGTTTTTCATTTTTGGATCCTGCCTTGGGTCAGGAAACCTTCCACAAAGCCTCTTCCCCCAGGTTGGCCACGAATTCTTCATGAGCTGCCAGTTCCTCTGCGGTGATCCGCTGGGGCAAAGCCGATGGACGGGGGACAGGGCGCCAGTCATCCTCCACCCGGGTTGTCTCTGAAGTTGATTGGGCAGACAGACCAAAATCCGGCTGGCGGCCGCCGATCAGCTCCAGATAGACATCAGCCAGGATTTCAGAGTCAAGCAGTGCTCCGTGCAAGGTTCGGTTGGTGTTGTCGATATTGAAGCGCCTGCACAGCGCGTCCAGCGTAGCTGGCGAACCAGGAAATCTCTTGCGCGCTATCGCCAGCGTGTCGAGCGCTTGATCCATCGGCAGCTTGGGCAGGCCCATCCAGTCCAGTTCCGCGTTCAGGAACTTCATGTCAAAGCTGGCATTGTGAATGACCAGTTTGGAGTCCTGCACGAAATCTAGGAAACTCTGCCCGACTTTGGCAAAAACCGGTTTGTCCCGCAGCGTCACCGCGCCGGGTTGCGGTTTTTGCGGCGGCTCCAACAGGTCAGGACCGATGCCGTGAACCGAAAACGCCTCAGCCGGCATCGAGCGTTCCGGGTTGATATATTCGTGGTACGTCTTGCCAGTGGGCATGTGATTGTACAGCTCTACCGCACCGATTTCAACAATCCGGTCACCGGAGAACGGATCAAACCCGGTGGTCTCGGTATCAAGAACGATTTCACGCATCTGCCAGTTTCCTCCTGATGTCTGCGAGGATCTCTGTCACCTGCGCCGCGGCGTGCTCAAGCGTGTCCGTCTCGATCGCATAATCGGCGCGGGCGCGTTTCTCCTCAATCGGCATCTGTTTTTGCAGGATATGCTCGAATTGCTTAACCGTCATCGTGCCGCGGGCAAAAACCCGCTCTTTCTGTGTCTCTGCATCAGCGAACACGCAAGCCACTGCGTCCATTTCAGCATCACTGCCCGTTTCAAACAGCAGCGGAATGTCAAACACCAGGATATCGCTTTGCGCTCTTGTCCGGAACTCTGCCCGGTCCTTTGCGACAAGCGGATGCACGATAGCTTCGATATGTTTCAATGCATCAGGATTTTCACTGATGATACACTTTAACCCAGCACGGTTTACCGCGCCATTCTGGATAGCATCTGGGAAGGCCGCGCTCATTGGCCGAACCGCAGCGCCTCCCGCGCTGTAAAGCCGGTGCACGGCGGCATCTGCATCCCAGACCGCACACCCTTTGGCGGCGAACAATTTAGCGGTCGTGCTCTTGCCCATTCCGATGGAGCCAGTAAGGCCAAGGCTGAAACTCATCCGAGAGCCGCCGCCCGCGCTGCAGCATCCACATCAGGGCGGTGTCCGAACCAGCGTTCAAACCCTGGCACAGCCTGATGCAACAGCATGCCCAGCCCATCCACCACAGTGCAGCCAGCATCCTCAGCCGTCAGCAGCAAGTCTGTTTTCAACGGCGCATAGATAAGGTCGGTCACAACCGCATCGGGCTGCAACCCATCCAGCGGAACCCGCAGACGAGGCTTGCCCTGCATTCCCAAGGAGGTGGTGTTCACAATCAGCGCACCTTCTTCGATGACATTACCGGCCTGGACCCATTCGACCACCCGGACCCGGTTGCCAAAGTCCGAATGCAACTGATCGGCCCGGCCGCGGGTGCGGTTGGTCAGCAGGATCTCCCGCACTCCGGCCTCCAGCAATGAGGCAACTACCGCGCGGCAGGCACCGCCGGCACCCAATAGAACCGCCGGGCCGGATTCCGGGTCCCAGTCCGGCGCTCCCTGGTGCAGGTTGGTGATGAAGCCGTAGCCGTCCGTATTGTCGGCGAGGATTGTTCCATCGCTTCGGAAAATCAGCGTATTGGCGGCGCCAATGAGTTTGGCCCGGTCGGTGACCTTATCCGCAATCTCCATAACCGCTTCTTTGTGCGGAATAGTGACATTAGCCCCGACAAAACCCATCTTCGGCATCATCCGGACCGTCTCTGCCAGATCTTCAGGTTCCACATGCATCGGCACATAGTAGCCGGAAATACCATATGTGCTCAGCCAGTGACGGTGGAGCTGCGGAGATTTGGAATGTGCAACCGGACAGCCGATCACGCCGGCGAGCGGGATTTTTGCTACTGTCATTGCTCGATTACCCCTTGCAATCCCAAGTAACTGATAAGCTCCATCAACGGCAATCCCAAAACATTAAAGTAGCTGCCATCGACGCTGGCAAACAGCCGCACACCTTCTTCCTCCAGCTTGTAAGCACCCACCGCATGGCGGATGCTGGGCCAGTTCCGGCCAACATAATCCTCGAGAAATGCATCAGTGCTGTTCCGCATGAGCAGACGGACCTGTCCTACATGGCGCCAGATCGGTTCACCGTCACGGTAAATCACGGCCGCAGACAACAGCATATGCCGTTTGCCACGCATGCCCTTCAGTTGAGACAACGCGTCCTCGGCGCTGGTAGGTTTCGAAAGAAGGTTCCCTTCGAAATCTAGCACCTGATCACATCCCAGCACCAGTTTTCCCGGATGTTTTCCGCTGATTTTACGCGCCTTCGCCTCTGCCAACGCATCGGCAATATCGCGCGGAAGAGCCTCTTCGGCCAAGAGCGCAGATTTGATCGCCTGCTCGTCCAGGCGCGGTACATCGATTTCAAATTCTATCCCGGCCTGACGCAGCAGTTGCGCCCGGATTCCGGAACCAGAAGCCAGCACTATGTGGGCAGTCATGTGGAAAACCCCGTGGGAAAGAAGCAAACGGTTTCAGAACGTTTTGTATGGTTTTCCGCGGTTAAGTAAAGACTCACGGGGTTGACGCACATCCCGGGATTCAGTTCGCTGAGTCGCCCTTTGTGGGTCAGGATAACTTTGCTTTAGTGGATATGCCGGCTCTCCCCGGTTCATCCCAGCCTTATCCCCAAGCACAGATGGGGATGCGCGGCGTTAACGCACCTTATTTCCGGGGTGTTTAGAAGAATCTTATGACTTCTTTCCCGTCCAGTCTGGAATCTTATCCCTGCTGGGGATAAGCGGAGGAAGATTCACTTATCCACCGGAATCCATGCACACTACAAAAACATCATCCTTCTAATATATCTTTAATTATTAGGGTGATCAGATCTGACCGGGGAGACTTGCCTATGGATCCGAGCGACCTGATGTTCACGCTCTACCCGTATGCCAAATCACTGCACATCATGGCTGTACTCAGCTGGATGGCAGGGCTTTTCTATCTCCCCCGTCTGTTCGTGTATCACGTGGAGCAAGCACAGAAGGTTCAGGACACAGTACCGATCTTTCTGGAAATGGAAGAAAAGCTCCTCCGGGTTATCATGCGCCCAGCAATGTATGTGTCGTGGGCCGCTGGACTATTCATTGTGCTGACACCGGGTATCGTTGATTGGAGCTCGGTCTGGCCCTGGACCAAGGGCGTGTCAGTGATCGCGATGACCTGGTTCCATCACTGGCTTCTGTTCCGCTTTCGCGACTTTTCTGCCGGCGGGAACAGACTGTCTGGCCGGCAGTTCCGGTTGATGAACGAAGTGCCTACCGTTCTGATGGTGGTGATTGTTGTCTCGGTGATCTTCAAGTTCTAACGCAGAGGCGCAGAAAAGGGCCTTGCAGCCCCGGAACGACTCCAGCCGGCGTTTGACTCATCTGAAACGAGTCCCTATGTATGGCAGCCAACGGGTCCGTCCGGGCCACCGTGTTTTCCAATCCTGTCGTGTGACCAACCCCTGGATGAACGGGGGAGTAGAGGCCGTATCTATATGACCGTGCAATCCCTGAATCTGTCCGATCTCCAAGCTAAAAGTCCCAAGTCTCTGTTGGCAATGGCCGAGGAGCTGGAGATCGAAAACGCCTCGACCATGCGCAAGGGCGAGATGATGTTTCAGATCCTGCGTGAACGTGCAGATGAGGGCTGGGACATCAGCGGTGACGGCGTGCTTGAAGTATTGCAGGACGGTTTTGGTTTCCTGCGTTCGCCTGAAGCTAACTATTTGCCGGGTCCAGACGATATCTATGTTTCACCCGACATGATCCGCCAGTATTCATTGCGGACTGGCGATACTGTTGACGGCCAGATCAAGGCGCCGCTAGAGACCGAACGCTACTTCGCGCTGACCAATGTCACTTTGATCAATTTTGAAGAGCCGGAGAAAGCCCGCCATAAGATCGCTTTCGACAACCTCACTCCGCTCTATCCTGATGAACGGTTGAAAATGGAAGTCGAGGATCCCACCATCAAAGACCGCTCGGCGCGGGTGATTGACCTGGTGGCTCCGATCGGCAAAGGCCAGCGGTCGCTGATCGTTGCACCGCCACGTACAGGTAAGACGGTGATCCTGCAGAATATCGCGCACTCCATCGAGAAGAACCATCCTGAGTGCTATCTGATCGTTCTGCTGATCGACGAACGCCCGGAAGAAGTGACTGACATGCAACGTTCGGTGAAGGGCGAAGTTGTCTCTTCGACCTTTGACGAGCCGGCGACTCGCCACGTTGCAGTCTCGGAAATGGTCATCGAAAAGGCCAAGCGGTTGGTTGAGCATAAACGAGATGTTGTGATTCTTTTGGACTCCATCACAAGACTTGGTAGAGCCTTTAACACCGTGGTGCCATCGTCGGGCAAAGTTCTGACCGGGGGTGTTGATGCAAACGCCCTGCAGCGGCCCAAGAGGTTCTTTGGTGCAGCCCGGAACATCGAAGAGGGTGGTTCGCTGACCATTATCGCCACCGCGCTGATTGATACCGGCTCGCGTATGGACGAAGTGATCTTTGAAGAGTTCAAAGGTACCGGTAACTCGGAAATCGTGCTGGACCGCAAGATTGCAGATAAGCGGGTGTTCCCGGCTATCGACATACTCAAGTCCGGCACCCGAAAAGAGGATTTGCTGGTCGACAAGGTTGATCTGGCCAAGACTTTTGTGTTGCGCCGGATTTTGAATCCGATGGGCACAACCGATGCGATTGAGTTCCTGCTGTCTAAGCTTAAGCAGACAAAGTCGAACACCGAGTTCTTCGATTCGATGAACACCTAATCAGGGCGGTCTGGAAAAGAAGGGCCATCCCATGGAAACGATCTTTGCGCTGGCTTCCGCACAGGGGAAGGCCGGGGTCGCGGTAATCCGCGTCTCGGGTCCTTTGGCGCATGAAGCCGGCGCGCAACTTTGCCGTGGCGCGTTGCCGGCGCGGGGCAAAAGCCTGAAAATCCTGAAAGACCAATCAGGAGAGCGTCTTGATGAGGCTTTGGTGCTGAGCTTTACGGCTCCCAAAAGCTTCACAGGTGAAAATACTGTTGAATTTCAAGTGCATGGAAGCACAGCTGTGGTTGCAGCAGTGCTTGAAACCTTGGGCCGTATCGCCGGTTTGCGGATGGCTGAGCCGGGTGAATTTACCCGTCGCGCCTTGGAAAACGGCAACCTGGACTTGGCTCAGGTTGAAGGGCTCGCGGATTTGATTGACGCGGAAACCGAAGCGCAACGCAGACAGGCCCAGATAATTCTTGCCGGCGGGTTGGGGGAATTGGCTGAAACCTGGCGCGCAAGTTTAATCCGTGCGGCATCCCTGATTGAAGTAACGATTGATTTCGCTGATGAAGAAGTACCAGTAGATGTAACTCCGGAAGTTTCTGCTCTACTGGCCGAAGTTCAAGCCGGCCTTGCAAGAGAAACTGATGGAGTGAAAATTGCAGAACGGATCCGCAGCGGGTTCGAAGTGGCTATCATTGGGGCTCCCAATGTCGGGAAATCAACCCTATTGAACGCGTTGGCCGGCCGCGAGGCAGCCATTACGTCTGAATTTGCCGGCACCACCCGGGATGTTATCGAAGTGCGGATGGATCTGGCAGGCCTGCCGGTGACATTGCTGGACACCGCGGGATTACGGGATACCGAAGACCACGTAGAAGGTATTGGTATCGCTTTAGCACGGAAACGCGCAGAAGATGCTGATTTAAGAGTGTTTTTGGCGGAGAAGAATGACATTCTTGATGTCGCGATGGAGGATGGAGATATCCGTCTTCAACCAAAGGCTGACCTGCGCGGCGATGCAGAGAATGCGATCTCAGGAAAGTCCGGGCAGGGTATAGACAGACTTGTCGAACACATCTCTCTGATTCTGAAAAACCGGTCGTCTCAAGCGGGTATTGCTACGCGCGCTCGACACCGGGATGCGATGTTGTCTGCTTTGGTAAGTTTAGACGAAGCGCAGGATATACTATCGCGCGGTCCTGGATTTTATGATATCGCCGCCGAGGAGATGCGCTCGGCTATACGGGCGCTGGAAACGCTGGTGGGCCGGATCGGAGTGGAGAATCTCCTGGACGAGATTTTCTCGAGCTTCTGCCTGGGGAAGTGAAGGAGTGTTTCACGTGAAACATCCGAAGTATGATGTGATTGTTGTTGGTGGCGGGCATGCCGGAACTGAGGCGGCCCACGCTGCAGCACGCATGGGTGCAGCTACAGTTCTGATTACCCTGAATCGAAACGGCATCGGTGTGATGTCGTGCAATCCTGCTATCGGCGGATTAGGTAAGGGGCACCTTGTCCGGGAAATCGATGCTCTTGATGGAGTAATGGGACATGTTGCTGACCTTGCGGGAATACAATTCCGGCTGCTGAATCGCCGAAAAGGGCCCGCGGTTCAAGGTCCAAGAGCCCAGTCTGACCGGGCGATCTATCGTCAGGAGATGCTGAGACTGACCGAGGCACAACCAAACCTAGATATTCTGGAAGGTGAGGTTACGGATTTCCTGATGGCGGGGGAAGCCGTATCTGGCGTTGTGCTGGCCGATGGCAGTGAAGTTCCAGCCAAGGCAGTTATCCTGACCTCCGGGACATTTCTGCGCGGTGTCATACACATCGGTGAAACTTCAAGGCCAGGAGGTCGGATAGGCGATAAGCCTTCGGTAAAGTTAGCGGAACGCCTGGATAGTTTTGATCTGCCGTTGGGCCGGCTAAAGACCGGCACACCACCTCGGCTGGATGGGCGCACGATAGATTGGGATAGTCTGGAAAGACAGCCCGGAGATGAGGATCCGGTATTCTTCTCATTTATGAGCAGGGGCGCGAGCGCCAAGCAAGTTTCCTGCGGGATAACACATACCAACGCGCAGACTCATGACATCATCCGAAAAAATCTGGAACGGTCAGCAATGTATGGCGGCCATATTGAAGGTGTCGGGCCTCGGTACTGCCCATCAATTGAAGACAAAATCGTGCGGTTCTCCGAAAAGGACTCGCACCAGATTTTCTTGGAACCGGAGGGCGTATCGGACCACACGGTCTATCCGAATGGAATTTCCACAAGCTTGCCGCTGGACGTCCAAGAGGCGTATGTCCGCTCCATCAAAGGGTTAGAGAAGGCAAATATTCTTCAGCCAGGCTATGCAATTGAATATGACTATGTAGACCCTAGGGCTCTGAAACTGGATCTGTCATTGAAGGATGTGCCGGGCTTGTATCTGGCCGGCCAAATCAACGGTACAACCGGATATGAAGAGGCCGCTGCGCAAGGCATGGTCGCCGGCTTGAACGCTGCGCGCAAAGCCCAGGCGAAAGACCCTGTAACTTTCGGCCGCTCAAACAGCTACATTGGCGTGATGATCGACGATCTTACTACTAATGGCGTTACTGAACCCTACCGTATGTTCACGTCGCGGGCGGAATTCCGGCTGTCCTTGCGGGCAGATAACGCGGACCAACGGCTTACGCCTTTAGCTATCGAAATCGGCTGCGCGGGAGTAGATCGTCGGAGTGCGTTCTTGGAAAAGAACGAGCGCTTAGCATCAGGCCGGGATATTCTGAGGTCGCAATCGTTCACCCCAAAACAGGTATCTTCCGCTGGTATACGGATTAATCAAGATGGAACCCGTCGCGACGGGTTTGATGTTCTAGCGTTTCCGGATGTCACTTTTGAGGACCTTATTCCGCTTCTGCCTGAATTGGATGGAGTAGATCATGAGGTTCGCCGGCAATTGGAGCGGGATGCGCTCTACGCCAACTACATCGCACGGCAACAAAGGGAAGTTACAGCGATAAAGAGAGATGAGGGCTATCTATTCCCTACAGATTTTTCATTCGAGGGAATCGAAGGCCTGTCCAAAGAGTTGCAAAGTAAGCTTTCCCAGTCCCGTCCTGAAACCCTGGCGCAGGCTGCGCGCATTGATGGTATGACTCCGGCTGCGCTTGCTCTTCTTCTGGCCCGCTTACGGCGTGGCCTGCCGCGGAAGGGGAAGTCCGCGTGAATAGGACAGCGATTATTGAAGAGCTTGATGTTTCACGTGAAACATTGTACCGATTTGAGGTTTTTGAACAGGTTATACGTAAGTGGAACCCAAAAATTAATCTCGTTTCGAAGTCCAGCTTGGATCACCTATGGATGCGTCACATTGTCGATTCTGTGCAAGTGTTTCGGTGTAGTGACTCAGTTGAACACTGGGTTGATATTGGAAGCGGCGGAGGTTTCCCCGGTCTGATTGTCGCTCTACTTGCTGCAGATGAAGTACCTGGCATGAGGGTAACCTTGATTGAAAGCGATCAGAGAAAATCTGCATTTCTTCGGACCGCCGCACGGGAATGTGGTGCTAAAGTGGCCATCTTAACGGATAGAATTGAACGGGCTAGGCCCCAAGAAGCTGACGTTCTTTCTGCTCGGGCGCTAGCCGATTTAACTACTTTGCTGGGATTTTCTGAACGCCATCTTTCGCCTGCAGGGGTGGCGTTATTCGCAAAAGGTGAAAGCTGGAAAAAAGAAGTGGATAACGCGCGGCAGCAATGGCAGTTCGATGTGGAACCGGTTAAAAGTCTGACAGAACAAGAAGCAGTAATCCTGAAAATAAGGGAAGTGGCACGTGTCTGATTACTCCCGCCCCGAGGGGCCTCGTATTATCGCGGTGGCAAATCAGAAAGGCGGAGTTGGAAAGACAACAACAGCCATCAACCTTGCGGCCGCCTTGGTGGAAACCGGATTGCGCGTGCTCGTCGTCGATTTGGATCCGCAAGGGAATGCTTCAACCGGACTGGGTATTGAACCGTCTGACCGGGATCTGACAACCTATGATCTTTTAGTTGAAGATTCATTGCTGAGTGACGTCATTCAGAGGACTGAGATTGAGGATCTGTGTATTATTCCAGCCACGGTTGACCTAAGTTCGGCTGATATCGAACTCTTTACCAATGAAAAACGCAGTTTCCTGCTGCACGACGCTCTGCGTCAAACAGCAATGGACGAGTATGATTGGGACTACGTCCTAATTGATTGCCCGCCCTCCCTGAACCTTCTGACAGTCAATGCAATGGTGGCAGCGCACTCGGTTCTGATTCCGCTGCAAAGTGAATTCTTTGCCCTGGAGGGGGTGACCCAGCTTATGCTGACAATTAGGGAAGTTCGGCAGTCAGCGAATCCAAACCTACGGATCGAAGGAATTGTCCTAACCATGTTTGATCGCCGTAACAACTTGTCGCAGCAAGTAGAACAGGACGCGCGGGACAATCTGGGTGATCTGGTGTTCCAAACGAAAATCCCGCGCAATGTCCGGGTGAGCGAAGCACCTTCCTATGCGCAGCCGGTGCTGAACTATGATACGAATTCTCTGGGTGCACAGGCATACCGCGCATTGGCAGAAGAGATCCTGAATAAACATCACAAGATAGCGGCATAAATGAAGAATACCTATCGGAGGCAATCATGGCAGACAAGAAAACAAAACCACGCGGACTCGGCCGGGGATTGTCAGCGTTGATGGCAGATGTGAACCCTGCGCCGGTGAGCACGCAGGCAGAGGCTCCGCGGAATGCGGAAGTTCTGGTTCCTATTGAAAATGTCATTGCTAATCCGAACCAGCCGCGTCGTCAGTTCCTGCAGGAGGACTTGGATGATCTGACTGCGTCGATCAAGGAAAAGGGCGTTCTGCAGCCACTGATAGTGCGGCCGCGGCCGGGCGGAATGTACGAAATCGTTGCTGGCGAACGCCGGTGGCGCGCCTCTCAGGCTGCCCAACTTCATGAAGTGCCTGTCCTGATCCGGGATTATTCGGATGTTGAGATGATGGAAGTGGCCATTATCGAAAACATTCAGCGCGCGGACCTGAATGCACTGGAAGAGGCACAGAGCTACAAGCAACTGATGGAAAAATTCGGCCATACGCAAGAACGGATGGCTGAAGCACTTGGCAAAAGCCGTAGCCATATTGCAAATCTAGTGCGCCTTCTGCACCTGCCGGAAGATGTTCAGATCCTGGTGCAGGAACGCAAATTGTCGGCTGGACACGCTCGTGCGCTGATTACCTCTGACAACGCTTCAGACCTTGCAGCAAAAATTGTCAAGGGAGGGCTGTCGGTTCGCGCAACGGAAGCGCTGGTCAAGAAAGATGCCGCAGGTGCACTGACCTCGGTTACGAAGAAGCCGAAAAGGATACCGGAAAAGGATGCGGATACCCGCGCTCTTGAAGGGGATCTGTCGGCTGTGCTGAAAATGAAAGTGTCCATTGATCACAAGCCCGGCGGCGAGGCCGGCGCTGTAGTTATCAGTTACGATAACCTGGATCAGCTGGACGAACTGTGCAACTTGCTCAGCCGCTAGGCCGGGTCCAAATGAACAGAAGAACGGCAGATAGGACGACGGTTTGAATCCCTAAAATATGACTGGGAATACCAAGCATCAGAGACAGTCCGAAAACGGCGGCAATCGAGACGGTTGCCGCCGTTTTTGCACCTGATCGGATGGCGCCGCGCTCGCGCCAATCCAGGATCATTGGGCCAAAAATATTGTGATCCACAATCCAACTATGCAGGCGCTCAGATGAGTTTGCGAAAAAGAACGCAGCGAGTAGAAGGAAGGGAACAGTTGGCAGCAAGGGCAGAACAATACCTATGACGGCCAAGGCAACACAGAACAGTCCAAGGCCAGCATAAATAAAACGCATTGCTTCAATCCATTAACAGTTCGCGGAGGACCGCATTCAATAGGGCGCGTCCCTGTTCCGTCGCGCGAAGCCTCTGGTCAGAGATAGTTACCATGCCCATCTGGACAAGGTCTGCCAACCGGTTCTGAGGAAGTTCTGCGCCTGAAAGTTCGGCGAAACGCACCATATCCAGACCTTCAGAGAGGCGCATCCCCATCATCAAGTATTCCACCGCAGCAACTTCTGGGGAAAGAGAGTCGCGAAGGGATTCTCCGTTACCGTTTCTGACCGCTGCCAGCCAGGCTCCTGGGGCCAGATGGGTTTCCGTGGCATATCGGGAACCGTTCAAAGTTAACCGGCCATGGGCGCCGGGGCCGATCCCGGCATAGTCGCCGTAGCGCCAGTAGATCAGATTGTGACGAGATTCCGAGCCTGGCTTGGCGTGGTTGGAAATTTCATAACAGCCCATACCATAAGACGCACAAATTTCCTGGGTCGCTTGGTACATGTCCGCGGCCGTGTCGTCAGCCGGCAAGTCCCGCAGCTTGCCCCGGGCATAGCGGTCACCAAAAGCGGTGCCGTCCTCAATAGTCAGTTGGTAGAGCGACAGGTGGTCAATAGTCATTGAGAGCGCCTCACGCAGTTCAGCCTCCCAGCCTTTCAATGTCTGACCCTGGCGGGCATAAATCAGATCAAAGCTGACCCGGTCAAAGCAATTTCGGGCGATGTCGAAGGCGGCTTTGGCCTCGGAGACGCTATGAATGCGTCCCAGCCGGTGCAGATCTTCGTCATTCAGAGCCTGAATGCCCATCGAGACCCTGTTGACCCCGGCATCCCGGTAGCCGGCAAAGCGGCCAGCCTCGACAGAGCCTGGATTCGCTTCAAGAGAGATTTCTATGTCATTGGCAAAGGGCCAGATTTCACGTGCTTTTTCAATAACTGCAGCTACGGTTTCAGGCTGCATCAATGAAGGTGTGCCGCCGCCAAAGAATATTGAGTTGAGGACGCGGCCGGAAAGCTGCTGTGACAGTCTGTCCAGTTCATTTACATAGGCCCTAACCCATAGGTTCTGGTCAATATTTGCGGAGACATGACTGTTGAAGTCGCAGTAAGGGCATTTGGCCTGGCAAAAGGGCCAATGCACATAGAGGCCAAAGCCTGCTTTGCGCCAATCATCCACCGAAACAGCCCTGGACGAACTGGGTAACTGCCTTACCGCGGTGGCTTATCTTGTTTTTTTCTTCGGGGTCCATTTCGGCACAGGTGATGTCATAACCGTCTGGCTGGAACATTGGGTCATAGCCAAAGCCATGCTCGCCGCGGATCGGCCATATAAGTTGGCCGGGCATCACGCCTTCGAACACTTCGTCGTGGCCGTCAGGCCACGCAATAACCAGGGTACAGCGGAACTGGGCGGTGCGGGGGGCTTCGGCGCCAACGGCGTTCAGCTTTTCATTCGCACGCGCCATCGCCCTCTGAAAATCACGGCCATTCGGGGTTTCTGCCCAGTCGGCGGTATAGACACCCGGGGCACCATTCAGCGCATCAATAGTGATACCGGAATCATCTGACAGGGCTGGCAGGCCGGTTGCCTTGGCAGCTGCGTGGGCCTTGATCCGGGCATTGCCGACAAAGGTGTCTTCAGTTTCTTCCGGCTCCGGCAGGTTCATTTCGCCGGCGCCGGCGACGCTGACGCCAAAGGGGGCGAGTATCTCGGTGATCTCTTTCAGCTTACCCTTGTTGTGGGTGGCGACAAGCAGTTTGCCGCCTTCCAGTTTGCGGGTCATTTGCAGGCAGCCTTTTGCATCTCTGCGAGTTCTGTGGTGCCTTTGGCGGCCAGATCCATCAGCTGGTTCATCTGGTCCCGGGAGAACAGGGAGCCTTCGGCAGACATCTGAACTTCGATCAGCTTGCCCGATCCGGTCATGATAAAGTTTCCGTCGACGCCGGCCTCTGAGTCTTCCGGATAATCCAGATCCAGCACCGGCTGGCCTGCGTAGATGCCGCAGGATACCGCCGAGACCGGATCCGTCAAAGGATCCATCTTCACATCGCCGGCTTTCATCAGCTTGTTGACTGCCAGGCGCAGAGCCACCCAGCCGCCGGTGATCGAGGCGCAGCGGGTGCCGCCATCGGCCTGCAGCACGTCACAGTCGACGGTGATCTGACGTTCGCCCAGGGCGACGCGGTCAACACCGGCGCGCAGGGCCCGCCCGATCAGACGCTGGATTTCTACAGTGCGGCCGCCTTGCTTGCCCGATGCTGCTTCGCGGCGCATGCGGGTGTTTGTGGCGCGCGGCAGCATGCCGTATTCTGCAGTGACCCAGCCAAGTCCGGTTCCCTTGATAAAGGGCGGCACGCGGTCTTCGATGGTGGCGGTGCACAGGACGTGGGTATCGCCGGCCTTGATCAGGCAGGAGCCTTCAGCGTGCTTGGTGAAGCCGGTCTCAATTGACACGGCGCGCATTTCATTCAGTTCTCTTCCCGAGGGTCGCATGGCACATCCTTTATTTTCTGGCTTGGGGATATCCCCCTGTCGACAGGCGATGCAAGCCCGATTGACCTTTTCGCGCGCTGCTCTTTAATGACATCCGGGCTTTGGGTTCCTATGTTGAATCCGCAAGAAACGTTGGAAGACTGATGAGCGAAGCGAACAATATCCTTCAAGACCTGAATGACCGCTCGCGGGAAGTTTTCCGGACGGTGGTTGAAAGCTATTTGGAGAGCGGCGATCCAGTTGGAAGCCGTACGCTGACACGTTCACTGAGCGAAAAGGTAAGCGCGGCCACCGTTCGCAATGTTATGCAGGATCTGGAATATCTTGGCCTTCTGGACAGTCCGCATGTAAGCGCTGGCAGGGTGCCCACCCAAATGGGTTTGCGGATGTTTGTCGATGGGCTGCTGGAGGTTGGTGACCTCAATGCAAACGACCGCCAGAAAATCGATGCAACGCTGGGCAAGAATGCCGGCGATGTTGGCGGCATGCTGGACAGGGTCGGCGCGGCACTGTCCGGTGTCACGCAAGGCGCCTCGCTGGTGCTGACACCCAAGCATGAGGCGGAAATCCGGCATATCGAATTTGTTTCTCTGGCGCATGACCGGGCGTTGGTGGTTCTGGTGTTTTCCGACGGTCATGTGGAGAACCGCCTGTTCAAGCCGCCGCCGGGCCAGACACCGAGTTCGATGCGGGAAGCGGCGAATTTCCTGAATGCGCTGATTGAGGGGCGGACGCTGAGCGAGGTGCAGCGGGAAATCCAAAAAGAGATATCGGCACGGCGGCAGGAAATCGACAGCCTGGCACATGCTATGATCGAAAGCGGGCTGGCCGTATGGGAGGATGAGGGCAGCGATCAGGCACGGCTGATTGTGCGCGGCCGGGCGAATCTGCTGGCCGAGACTGGAGCGGCCGAGGAGTTGGAGCGGATCCGAACCCTGTTTGACGACCTGGAGCGCAAGCGTGATATCGCCGAATTTCTGGAACTGACTGAAGACGGCGATGGCGTGCGCATTTTTATCGGTTCCGAGAACAAACTTTTCTCACTTTCGGGTTCCTCTTTGGTGGTGTCTCCCTATATGAACGCGGATCGAAAGATCATCGGTGCGGTAGGGGTGATTGGCCCGACGCGCCTGAATTACGGACGGATCGTGCCGATAGTGGACTATACGGCACAACTGGTCGGCAAACTGTTGTCTGACCGGAGTTAGAGGTGAAACATGGCAGAGCTCAAGGACGAAGACTTTCTGGATGACATCGCTGCCGCCGAGGCTGAAGAGCTGGCGGGGCAGACCGAGGAATTTGATGATGCCTCGCTGGAAATCGATGCGCTCCGGGCGGAACGGGATGAGCTGAAGGACCGGTTCATGCGGGCGCTGGCGGATGCCGAAAACGCCCGTAAGCGCGGTGACAAGGCGCGCCGGGAAGCGGAGAATTATGGTGGCTCGAAACTGGCCCGTGACATGTTGCCGGTTTACGACAACATGAAGCGTGCAATCGAGGCGGCGACCAGCGAGCAGCGCGAAGTTGCGGCGGCGCTGATCGAAGGTGTGGAGCTGACCATGCGCTCGCTGCTGGGCGTGTTTGAAAAGCATGGGATCCGGGTTGTATCGCCAGAGGTTGGCGACAAGTTTGATCCGCAGGTGCATGAGGCAATGTTCGAAGCACCGGTGCCGGGCACTAAGGCTGGTGATATTATCCAGGTGTCCGCCGAAGGCTTCATGCTGCACGACCGTTTGCTGCGCGCGGCGCAGGTCGGGGTGTCTTCTACGCCGGCTGGCTAAAGGGAAGCAGGCCCTCCGGGGCTTGCGCCTCGGCAGGAAGCTTATTGGCAATGAAAGAAAGGCGGAGCCGTTTGGCGCCGCCTTTCTGTTTTACGTAGCTGCCTGTTTCAGCTTGTAGAGAATCTCCAGCGCTTCCCGCGGCGAGAGCTCGTCCGGGTGTATGCTTGCGAGGAATTCCTCAGCAGGAGAGGGGCCAACCGGTGCCGTTGGCTCTGGCGGCGGTGCGGCAGCGAAGAGTGGAAGATCGTCAATCTGGATTTTCGTTCCGCCTTCACGGCTGCCTTTCTCGAGCATGTCGAGTACATCTCGAGCACGCGCAACAACCGATGCCGGAAGGCCGGCCAACTGCGCCACTTGCACGCCATATGACCGGTCAGCAGCGCCTTTATGCACTTCGTGCAGGAAAATCACTTCGCCTTCCCATTCCTTGACCGCCACTGTGGCGTTGTCGACGCCTTCCAACTTGGCGGCAAGCTGGGTCAGTTCGTGGTAATGGGTCGCAAACAGCGCGCGCGAGCGGTTAACATCATGCAGGTGTTCCAGAGTGGCCCAGGCGATGGAGAGACCATCATAGGTCGCAGTGCCACGGCCGATCTCATCCAGAATCACCAGAGCCCGGTCGTCGGCCTGATTTAGAATAGCTGCGGTTTCGACCATTTCCACCATGAAGGTGGAGCGGCCGCGCGCGAGGTCGTCGGATGCACCGACCCGGCTGAAAAGCTGGCTAACGACGCCGATATGGGCACGTTCCGCGGGAACGTAGCTTCCCATTTGGGCAAGCAGGGCGATCAGAGCGTTCTGGCGCAGGAATGTTGACTTACCGGCCATGTTCGGACCAGTAAGCAGCCAGACCGCCGCGCCGTCCTGTGCTGACAGATCGCAATCATTGGCCACAAAAGTCTCACCGCCTTGCCGCCGCAGGGCATGCTCCACCACCGGGTGGCGTCCGCCTTCCACGTGAAACGCGCGGCCGCCGTCAACCTTGGGACGGCTCCAGTTTTCGCCACGTGCCAGATCGGCCAGACCGGTCAGAAGATCCAGCTCAGCCAACCCGCGGGCGGCAGTGTTGAGGCGGGCGGCAGTCTTCAAAATTGCCCCGGAAAGCTTTGCATAGAGCCGCTTTTCAGTTTCAAGAGCCAGGTTACCGGCATTCAGGATGCGGGTTTCGATTTCGCTCAGCTCCACAGTCGTGAAACGGACCTGATTGGCGGTTGTCTGGCGATGGATATAGGTTTCGTTCAGTGGCGGCGACATCATTTTATCCGCGTGGGTCGCGGTGGTTTCGATGAAATAGCCCAGCACATTGTTGTGCTTGATTTTCAGTGACGTGATGCCGGTATGTTCCGCGTATTTCTGCTGCATGGAAGCAATCACCGAGCGGCCTTCGTCGCGCAGGGTGCGGGCTTCGTCGAGTTCCGGGTCGTAACCGGTTGCGATGTAACCGCCGTCCCGCGCCAGCAGTGGCGGTTCTGCCACTAGGGCCGCTTCAAGGAGCGACAGCAGATCGTCGAACCCTTGAAGATCTGACATGGCACCGGCCATAAGCGCAGGCAGTTCGAGACCGGCGCAGAACCCAGCAATTGCTTCGGCCTGCGACAACCCGTTGCGGATGGCAGCCAAGTCGCGCGGGCCGCCGCGCTCCAGAGCCAGGCGGGAGAGCGCCCGGTCCAAGTCCGGTGTTTTGCGCAAAGCCGCGCGCAGGTCTTCGGCGGTCTGTGCGTGGTCAACAGCGAAATCCAATGCGGCAAGGCGCTGGTGGATGACATCCAAATTGCGGGACGGGCTGGACAGCCGTTGCTCCAGCAGTCGGGCACCACCGGGGGTAACTGTCCGGTCGACAACAGCCAGCAGAGAGCCGTTGCGGCCGCCGGAAAGCGAGCGGGTCAGTTCCAAGTTGCGGCGGGTGGCTGCATCAATCTGCACAACCCGGTCCTGCGCCTCCTGCTGCGGCGGCTGCAACAGCGGCAGTTTGCCTTTTTGGGTGATTTCCAAATAGTCGATCAGCGCGCCCATGGCTGAGACCTCGGCACGGGTGAAAGTGCCAAAACCATCCAGGGCGCTGACGTTGAACAAGGTGCAGATGCGCCTTTCCGCGGCGGTACTGTCAAAGCTCGCCTTGCCTAGCGGTGTGAGCGGGATCTTATATTCATCGGCCAGAGGGCGGGCGGTGCCATAGGCCGGGCCATCCGCAACGATGAGCTCCGAAGGCGCCAGACGGGCCAGTTCGGGAGACAAGCGGATCCGCGCAACCGGCATCACATGGAACGCGCCGGTGGAAATGTCCGCCCATGCCAGTGCGGCTTCGTCCCGCAGTTCAGAGTAGGAAACCAAGAAATTGTGGCGCCGGGCTTCCAACAGAGACTCTTCGGTCAGCGTGCCGGGGGTCACGAGCCGCACCACATCCCGTTTCACCACCGTTTTTGAACCGCGTTTTTTGGCCTCAGCCGGGCTTTCCAGCTGTTCGCCCACGGCTACGCGAAAGCCCTTGCGGATCAGGGTCAGCAGATAGCCTTCGGCAGCGTGGACAGGCACTCCGCACATCGGAATGTCCTTGCCATTGTGCTTTCCGCGTTTGGTCAACGCTATATCCAGGGCTTCTGCGGCGTTGACTGCGTCCTCAAAGAACATCTCGTAAAAGTCGCCCATCCGGTAAAAAAGCAACGCATCCGCATGTGCTGCCTTGATCTCGAGATACTGCGCCATCATGGGCGTTACGGTCATGAAAATTCCCCCGGGTCGTCTTTGTAAGACGTGTACTATGGGGGTGGTCCGAGGAAAACCCGGATGTGGCTGCCGCCAGGATCCTCAGCGGCAGCCTGCTGTCAGTAGAGATTGCGGAGCGTGTCGGGCATCGTATGGACGATGGACAGTGAGACTGAACTCAGCTGCTGTTGTGCCTGCAGCGCCAGGAGTTTTGCCGCCGCCTCCTCCGTGCTGGTGTCGATCATCAAACTGACCCCACGGGTGATCGTATCCGACAACTTTCCGACGAACTGGTTCTGTTCTGCAATGCCGCTGGCGCTGGCGCCTAACGCAGCAGAACTGCTGATTGCATAAGTCAGGAAACCCTCGATTTCGCCTAGGGCGGTCAGCGCACTGGCGCTGTCGGTTATGACAGTCCGGTTGCCGATGTTAAACTGCGGGCTGCCTTCGAAGTCCACACCATCGACGCTGAGCGTCGTCAGGCCTCCGGCCGCAGACAGTGCAGACGGAACAGCCAGCGCTGTGCCGCCATTTCCGTCCACGTCGGTCTTCAACAGGTTCACGCCATTGAAATTGGATGACGAGATTATTGAATTGATCTGCTCGGTTCTAAGCGACAGAGCAGCTTCGAATTTGCTGAGATCCCCCATCCCGCTTGCCGCCATAACTGCCAGAGACCTCATTTCGGTCAAAGTATCAGCGATCTGTTCCGCTCCGGCGGAAGCAACCGCCACGGTGGCTTCACCCAACGACAACGAGTCCGAGACAGAGCGTAATCCGGAGACATCTGAATCCATCAGCTCGGAGATCGCCCAAAGGGCGGCGTTATCCTGCGCTGTGTCGACTTCTTTGCCGGTGGATATGCTGGTTTGTACGGTGTCGAGCTGGCTACTGACGCCGCCCAATGCCTGCAAGGCAACCATCGCTCCGGAATTGTTCTGGAAGCTTATCATCCCTCAGTATTCCTTCGATCCTAGGCCCGTGTTCCGGGTGTACAAATGACATTCTGACAGGTGCTTCTCAGGCCCATGAGTTCAAGCGCGCAGCACCACCTGGCGGACAGGTGCGTGTTAATACCTATTAGTAAAATACAACGGCTGGAGATCTGCTTTAAGGTGAAATCTTGACGGCTTCTATCGTCTTTTAGTCGTGTTTATCTCAATTCTGGCCATACAGATTCTTGAAAGCCCGGATTGAGGGGCGCGGTTGGCTGGGCTAAGACGGACTGTGACGAGGAGAGGACACGAGATTAAATGCCCAAAACAAAGATCACCGACGCAGAAGCCCTGGCGTTTCACCTGGAGCCGTCTCCAGGCAAATGGGAGATCAATGCCACTGTCCCGATGACAACGCAGCGGGATTTGTCGCTGGCGTACTCTCCCGGCGTTGCGGTGCCTTGCGAGGCAATCGCGGAAAATCCAGAAACTGCCTATGATTACACCAATAAGGGTAACCTGGTTGCGGTGATTTCTAACGGCACGGCGGTCTTGGGGCTGGGCAATCTGGGGGCTTTGGGGTCCAAACCGGTGATGGAGGGTAAATCTGTCCTGTTCAAACGCTTCGCCGACGTGAATTCGATCGACATCGAGCTGGATACCGAGGATCCGGACAAGTTCATCGAAGCGGTCAAGCTGATGGGGCCGACTTTTGGCGGCATCAACCTGGAGGACATCAAGGCGCCCGAGTGTTTCATCATTGAGCAGAAGCTCAAGGAAGAGATGGACATTCCTGTCTTTCACGACGACCAGCACGGAACCGCGGTGATCTGCGCGGCCGGCCTGATCAATGCGCTGCATTTGTCGGGCAAGAAAATTGAGGATGTGAAGATCGTCCTGAATGGGGCAGGAGCAGCCGGCATTGCCTGTATCGAGCTGCTGAAAGCGATGGGCGCACGGCATGAAAACTGCATTGCCTGTGACACTAAGGGAGTGATCTACCAGGGCCGCACAGAAGGCATGAACCAGTGGAAATCGGCCCATGCGATCCAGACCGACCTGCGCACCCTAGAAGAGGCGATGCGCGGCGCGGATGTGTTCCTGGGCGTCTCGGTCAAGGGTGCAGTGACGCAAGAGATGGTCGCCTCGATGGCGGACAATCCGGTGATCTTTGCCATGGCCAACCCGGATCCTGAGATCACTCCGGAGGAGGCGCATGAGGTGCGTGTCGATGCCATTGTCGCGACCGGCCGGTCGGATTACCCGAACCAGGTCAACAACGTGCTGGGTTTCCCCTATCTGTTCCGCGGCGCGCTGGATATCCACGCCCGCGCCATCAACGATGAGATGAAAATAGCCTGTGCCCACGCTTTGGCTGCCCTTGCCCGCGAGGATGTGCCGGACGAAGTGGCGCTGGCCTATGGCAAGTCTCTGTCTTTTGGCCGCGACTACATCATTCCTACCCCCTTTGATCCCCGGCTCATCCACCGGATTCCGCTGGCGGTGGCCAGGGCCGGCATGGATACCGGTGCCGCGCGCCGCCCGATCGTGGACATGGACGCCTATGAGGTCGGATTGAAATCCCGCATGGATCCGACCGCTTCTATCCTGCGCGGGTTGAATGCCCGTGCCCGTTCCGCCCAGTCCCGGATGATTTTTGCCGAAGGTGACGATCCCCGTGCGCTGCGCGCTGCGGTGATGTACCAGCGTTCCGGCTTTGGGAAATCATTGGTTGTGGGCCGGCAGGAGGATGTGCGGACCAAACTGGAAAAGGCCGGACTTGGCGATGCCGTGCGTGAACTGGAAATTGTCAATGCAGCCAACACGCCGAATTTCGATGTTTACAAGGACTTCCTGTATAACCGCCTGCAGCGTAAAGGTTTTGATCACAAGGATATTCACCGGCTGGTAGGACGTGATCGGCACGTATTTGCCAGCCTGATGCTGGCGCATGGGCATGGCGACGGCCTGGTCACTGGCGCGACTCGGAAATCAGCCCATGTTCTGGAGCGGATCAACCATGTGTTTGATGCCGACGCCGACCATGGTGCCGCCGGCGTAACGGCGCTGCTGCACAAAGGGCGGATCGTTCTGATCGGGGACACTTTGGTGCACGAATGGCCGGATGAGAACCACCTGGCAAACATCGCTGAACGTGCCGTGGGCGTCGCCCGCCATATGGGGCTTGAACCGCGGGTGGCCTTTGTCAGCTTCTCCACCTTTGGTTACCCAGTGTCAGAACGCTCTGAAAAAATGCATGTCGCGCCCACCGTGCTGGATAAACGCGGTGTTGATTTCGAATACGAAGGTGAGATGACCGTTGATGTGGCGCTCAACGAGCGGGCTCAACGGTATTACCCGTTCCAGCGCCTGAGCGGCCCGGCTAACATCCTGATCGTGCCGGCCCGCCACTCGGCCTCGATCTCGGTCAAACTGATGCAAGAAATGGGCGGCGCCACGGTGATCGGCCCGATCCTGTCCGGTATCGACAAGCCGGTCCAGATTTGCTCGACCACCTCCACCACCAATGACATTTTGAATATGGCGGTACTGGCAGCCTGCAACATCGGGTGATCTCATATGGCAATCTGGAACCTCGGCTCGATCAATGCGGACATGGTTTATGCTATGCCGCATTTGCCGGCGGCGGGGGAAACCCTTGCCGCCCGGCACCTTGACCGGTTTCTTGGCGGCAAGGGGGCGAATATGTCCGTGGCCGCGGTTCGGGCCGGCAGCCAGGTGCATCACATCGGTGCGGCGGGCCCTGACGGGGTCTGGGCGGTTGAGCGATTGAAGGGCTATGGAGTTGGAATTCGCGATATTGCCGAGGTGGACACCCCGACGGGCCACGCCATCATTGCGGTGGAACCAAAGGGTGAAAATCAGATCATCCTGTTTCCGGGCGCCAACCGTGCGCTGACCCGGAACCAGCTGGATCAAGCGCTTTTGCGGGCATGTGCAGGCGACATTCTAGTGATGCAGAATGAAACCAACATGCAGGAGGAAGCTGCCCGCGCGGGCCGCGATCGCGGGCTGCGGGTCTGCTACGCCGCCGCCCCCTTTAACTCGGACGCAGTCCAAGCGGTTCTGCCATTTCTCGACTTCCTGATCTTGAACGAGGTGGAAGCCGGACAGTTGAAAGAGGCGTCTGGAAAGTCACCCGATGAGCTTGGCGTCAAAGACGTGATCATCACTCTCGGCGCCAAAGGCGCGCGGCATATAAACGGCGAAACCGGTGTGATACTGGATGTTTCCGCTCTTCCGGTGACACCAGTAGATACGACGGGGGCAGGAGACACTTTCACCGGATATGTTCTCTCAGGTCTGGATCGGGGTTTGCCGTTGGCAGAGGCAATGTCACTGGCCACGCAGGCTGCGGCGCTGATGGTCACGCGCCATGGCACAGCGGACGTGATCCCTGAACTTAAAGAAGTTCAGGCGGCTTGCTTTTGATTTGAGACGGTTTACCTCTTTCTGGTCAAAATACATCGAGGGAATTGGCCGTCAGGCCAAGGTGGGCAGCGTCCCCGCTTTAATGCCCTTCGATAAAAGGTGCGGCATCGCTTCACAACTGAGCTACCCGATCACCGGCCAGTCGGGAACGGGGAGGCCCGGGTCCAGAACCGGCGCCGTGGTTTCATCTATTACCCGGCAGGTGATTTGCAGGGCAAATCTGCCGAGAGGGCCTGAACAGCTTGCCTGAGCCCTTAAGGTGCTCAGCGAGCCGGTCGACTATCAGGCCAAAGTGGAAGGCGGCGGTGCCAACCCAAACGGCGAGCGCGCTGAGGTGGAGATCAATCCCGGAGCGGGCGAGGATCTGGCTCTGGTGGTATAATGGCAAATGGTCCGAGAACTTGGCTGCCAGGACTTGCGCGATGGTGCCCCGGTCGGCAGCCCGCCGTCGATCAGATGCGCAGGGGCCGGTGCCTGGGTGACACTCTCGGTGCAGGCGCAGCAGGCATACTTGGGGCGGAGGGTGACCCCTCTCGTGCATGACGCTGAGCTGTGCCAGATTGCAGATGATTTGCACCGCCTCATAATGACCGCTGCCGTCGCGGCTGACGTTTTTGCAAGTCGGGTTTTCAGTCTTGCCGCCGGTACAGCCCGCACAGCTTCGATCACCCCGGGCACGCTTTCATAATCGCTTTCCACACACCAGCCCCCCGGCCACGGTCAGCACGACAGTCGCTTGTGCTTGTGCTTGCACCGGATTGGCATGAGCAACCGTACCGATCGTAAAAAGGCCCATCAAAGTCAAAGGTCCCAGTCTGTCCAGTAAACGCATTCTGGCCTTTCATTCTTGTCTTAGGCTGATCCTTGGCTCCCATGCGATAAGGGAGCCGCTGACCGGCACCTCAAATATGCCGGACAGCGGCGGGGGACGGATCGGGACATTCCAGGTCGTGCAAGGACCGAAAAGCAGTGT
>NZ_JAXMOX010000002.1:0-57330 GCF_034669605.1 Leisingera sp. | reverse complement strand
AGCAGGATCAGCCGGGCCGGGCCGCCTGCGCGCACCCCCGCCATCAGCAGCGCGCCGATGCCGCCCACCGATGCCGCCTCGGTCGGCGTGGCGATGCCGCCCAGGATGGCGCCAAGCACCGCAAAGATCAGCAGGATCGGCGGCACCACCGCGCGCACCACCTGGCCGCGGCTGGGCCGTGCCATCCCGGCCGGAGCCGAGGGCATGTCCTGCGGGCGCAAGAAGCCGCGGACCAGGATATACAGCAGATACAGCAGTACCAGCACCAGCCCGGGGATAAGGGCGGCGGCAAAGAACTGCCCCACCGACAGCGCCTCGACCGAGAATTTGCCCTGCTCATACTGCGCTTGCTGAAAGGCGTTCGACATCACGTCGGCGAGGATAATCAGCAGCGTCGAGGGCGGGATGATCTGCCCCAGCGTGCCGGCCGTGCAGACGATGCCCGAGGCGACCCGTGGGTCATAGCCTGCCCGCAGCATGGCGGGCAGGGCGATCATGCCCATCGCCACAACCGTGGCGCCGACAATGCCGGTCGAGGCCGCCAGCAGCGCCCCTACCAGCACCACCGAGATGCCCAAGCCCCCCTTGAGCTGGCCGAACAGCCGCCCCATAGTGTCCAGAAGCTCTTCGGCGATGCGGCTTTTCTCCAGGATCGCGCCCATCAGCACGAACAGCGGAATGGCGATCAGCACCTGGTTGCTGAGCAGGCCGAAGGCGCGCTGGCCGAGCGCGCCCAGCAGGGTGACATCCATCACTCCCAGAACCCAGCCGAGATAGGCAAACAGGATGGCGATGCCCGCGATCGAGAAGGCCACCGGAAACCCCATGAGGATCGCTGCCATCAGGGCCGCGAACATGATCAGGTCAAGATATTCGGTCATTGGGGGGCTCGCTCCGAAAACAGGCGGATCAGAAGGGAAACAGATTGCAGCATGACCAGCACGCAGAAGGCGGGGATCAGCGATTTCAGCAGGAACACGGCTTCGATGCCGCCAACGGCAATCGGGCCCTCTAAGATGGCCCAGGAATTGCGCACCGAGGGCCAGGACCAATAGATCAGCGCTGCCATCGACGGCAGCAGCAGGAACAGGTGGCCGAAAATGTCGATGCGCCGTTTCGTGCGCGCCGCCGCCGCCGCATAGAACACGTCGACGCGGACGTGCTTGTCTACCAGCAGCGTGTAACCCGCGGCCAGCATGAACAGGGTGGAATGCATGTACAGCACGCTTTCCTGAGCGGCGATCGAATTCACCCCGAAAACATAGCGCCCGACCACAATGGCAAACTGCACCAGCACCATGATCAGCGCCAGCCAGCGTATCACATGCGCCAGCCCCTGGTTGATGACGTCCAGCGTATCCGCAACCCGTAACATGCTGCTCTCTCCCCATCAAAAAGCCGGCGCCTGGTTTCCTCAGGCGCCGGCAGGTGTTTTGCAGATCAGTAGCCCATCACCGAGGCGCGGGCATTCATCTGGCCATTGTCGGCGTAGGTCATGTAACCGCCGACGCTGTCGCGGTAGGCGATGAAGCTTTCGGTGATGCGGCGGACCAGTTCGTCTTCATCTTCCTGCAGCTCGGCAAGCACTTCCTTGGCGGCGGTGCCCATGGCGGTGATAACGTCTTCGGGGAACATCTTCACTTGCACCCCATGCTCGTCGACCATCGTCTTCAACGCCAGCGCGTGCTTTGTGGTGTATTCGGTCCACACCGGGTTGTAGAGGCTTTCGCAGGCCATCGTCACCACCTGCTGCAGATCTTCTGGAAGCTCAGCAAACACGGCGGCGTTGACACCGCACTCCTCGGCCGAGGATGGTTCGCCCACGCCGGGCCAGTAGTAATTCTTAGCCACCTGGTAATATCCCAGCGCGCTGTCGGTCCACGGCCCGATGAATTCGCCCGCGTCCAGCGCCCCGGTCTGCAGCCCTTGGAACATCGCCGGGCCGCTGGTGGCTTCCGCCGCCATGCCCAGTTTCGATGCCATCTCCGATGCCAGACCTGTTGTTCGGAACTTCAGCCCTTTCAGGTCCTCGGCAGAGTTGATCTCGGACTTGAACCAGCCGCCCCACTGCGGCCCGGAATTGCCGCACAGGAAGGGTTTGATGCCGAAACGGCCGTACATCTCGTCATAAAGAGCCTGGCCGCCGCCGTGGTACATCCAGCCGAATTGCTCGTCCGCGCGGAGGCCGAAAGGCTGCGAGCCGAACAGCAGGATACCTTTGGATTTCGACCCCCAATATGCCGGCACGGCGTGGTACAGCTCGGCTGTGCCTTCGGAAACCGCGTCAAACGCACCCCGGCCCGGAACCAGTTCACCGGCGGCAAAAAGCTTTACCTCGATTCTGCCGCCCGAAAGGGTGGTGATCCGGTCGGCCAGCATCTGTGCCGCTACACCGGGGCCAGGCAGGTTTTTCGGCCAGGCGGTAACCATCTTCCATTGCATTTTGCCCTGGGCAATGGCGGGGCTGGCCAGCGTTGCTGCTGCTGCGCCCAATGCGCCGGTTTTCAAAAACGCGCGTCTTTCCATGTTTTCATTCCTCCGTCTGTCGGTGCATCTGCGATGGGCGGATGCCGGCAGCGCAGACTTCGCTATGTTTTGTAGGCGCTTTACATTAATATGTGGATACATATTAATGTCAATCACAGTTGCGCGGATCAATTTCGCCTTTCTGCGCAGACTGCAATATGGAGCGGCGGCAATTGTTTTCCCGTTTGATCTGGGGGAATGAATATTGACGGACAAGCGACGGCATTCCTGGGTAACTATCCGCGATAGCATCCGGGAGATGATTCTGAACTCCACCTACGGGCCGGGAGACAAGCTGCCGCAGGATGAGGAATTCGCCGCCCGATTCGGCTGCGCCCGCTCCACCGTTCACCGGGCAATGCAAGATCTGGCCCAAAACGGGCTGGTGCAGCGGCGCCGCAAGGGCGGCACAACGTTGCAGCGCGATCCTGTGACCCGCACAACCCTAAGTATTCCAATCACAAGGCTTGAGGCCGAGCAGAAAGGCAGCGTGTACCGCTACCAGTTGATCCGACAGTCGAGGCAGCCATTCCACCCGGCCATACTGGCCAATTTCGGCCTGCATGAAGCCCGCCCGATGCTGCGAGTCGAAGCATTGCATCTTGCCGACAGCCGCCCCTATGTCTTCGAAGACTGTTGGATCTGCGTGGAAACCGTGCCGGAGATAAAGGATGTGGACCTGACCCGCGAAAGCGCAAACGAATGGCTTGTCCGCAACCGTCCCTACAGCAGGTGCGATTTACGCCTGTATGCGCGCCGCGGAACCAAACGCGACAGCGAAATACTCCAGAGTGACGTCGGCAATGCGCTGTTTGTCATGGAACGCACAACCTGGATCGGCGACGCTCCGATTACCAGCCTGCGCGCCGTAGCCCACCCGGGTTACCATTTGTTCACTCAGGGTTGACGGGACGTGTATAGCCCGGGAGTGACTGGCCGCTTTGCGGGCGGAATGGAATGAATATACACGGGCTGCATGGGCCCCGTGCAGTGAAGTGAAGCGCTGTCGCCGGGCGCTGGAAACGGGCGCTGGCAAGGGGGTGGCATGACGGAAACTTGGGATGCAGTGGTGGTCGGAGCCGGGCCTGCAGGGCTTATGGCCGCCGAGGAGCTGGGCCGCGCCGGGTACCGCGTGCTGGTGGCCGAGGCCAAGCCGTCGGCGGCCCGCAAGTTCCTGATGGCGGGCAAATCCGGATTGAATCTGACCAAGGACGATCCGTTTGAGCAGTTGATTGCCCGCTATGGAGAGGCCGCAGACTGGCTGATGCCAATGATCCGCCTCTGTGATGCACAGGCCGTTCAGGATTGGGCGCGGGGATTGGGGAGCGAGCTGTTCACCGGCTCAACGGGCCGGGTGTTTCCGGTGGTCATGAAAGCTTCACCGCTGCTGCGCGCCTGGCTTGCACGCCTTGATGGCTTCGGCGCACATGTCCGCACGCGCTGGCGCTGGACTGGCTGGGAGGGCAGCGTGCTTGCTTTTGAAACCCCGGACGGGGCAAAACGGATTGAAGCCAGGGCGGTGGTTCTGGCACTGGGCGGCGCCAGCTGGGCGCGGCTTGGCTCGGACGGGGGCTGGGTACCTCTGCTGCTCGAAAAAGCTGTAGAATTTGCACCGTTCAAACCTGCAAATGCAGGGCTCCTGGTGGATTGGTCCGGTTTCATGGCACTGCAGTTCGGGCAGCCGCTCAAGGGAATCGCATTGCAGGCCGGCCCTGTGTCTTCCCGCGGGGAAGCCGTGATATCGGAGCGCGGGCTGGAAGGCGGTGGGGTCTATTCCGTCTGCGCCGCCGTGCGGGAGGGAGAGACGCTGCGGATGGATTTGCTTCCGGATCTGGACATGGCAGAAATTGTCCGCCGCCTGTCCCGTCCGCGCGGCAAGGCGAGCCATACTAATCATTTGCGAAAGGTGCTGAAGCTGGGAGCTGCCCGGGCAGCAGTACTGCAAGAGTTCGGACGGCCTTTGCCGCAGGATATCCAGGCCCTGGCCCGGTTGATCAAAGCGCTGCCAGTCAATCACGCAGGCCTGCGGCCGATGGACGAAGCGATTTCCACCGCTGGCGGCGTATGCCGGGATGCGCTGGACGAGGGGTTGATGCTGAAACAGATCCCCGGCACGTTCTGCGCCGGGGAAATGCTGGATTGGGAAGCGCCGACAGGCGGCTACCTGCTGACCGCCTGCCTGGCAACCGGGCGCTGGGCCGGGCGGGCTGCCGCAGCTTACTTGGCGAGCGCCGCAACCCGCTGATAAGCCTCGCGGTCCCGCATCCGCTTGCCGTAGTCCTGCAGCTTTTCGCCTTCGACAGGGAATTTCGCGCTGCGGGCCCAGTTCAGACAGTGGGTGCAGATGATATCCGCGATGGTGAACTCCTCTCCCATCAGGAAGGGGCCGGCCATCTTGCCTTCGAGCCGCGCCAGATTGTGGGAAAATTCCCATTTCAGGCTGCCTTTCACTTCCGGCACCCGCTGTTCCTCAGGCAGGATGAAGCTGTGGCGGGCTGCGGCCCAGAGCACGGCATCGACTTCGTCCAGCAATAAATGGGTGATGGCGTCCTGCTTGGCGCGGGCCACGGTGCCGGCGGGGGCGGTCAGCGCGCCATGCTTGTCGGCCAGGTAAGTGAGGATGGCGGTCGAATCGGTGATGGTTTCCCCATCCGCCTGCAGCACCGGCACCTTGCCCGAAATATTCAGCGCCTGAACTTCCGGGCTGCGCGGCCCGTGCTGTTTCAGTTCGTAAGGTTCCCCAAGCTCTTCAAGCGCCCAAAGCACCCGGAAGGTGCGGGTGAGCGGGATGCCGGTGACGGTATACATCGTCTCTCTCCTGTTGTGCCCTGCTAAGATGGGCAGCCCGGGGGAGCGGATCAAGCCGAGGGGCTGTGATGATCAGCGCGCACGGCCCAGCATGGCAAGCCGGATCAGGGCGCGCTCCATCAGCGCCAGCGCCGGGGCGGTCTGACCTGCAGAGCGCAGTGCCAGGTCTGTGTCGGTAATGATCGTCAGCGCGGTTTCCAGCCGGTTCGCGCCCCAGTTCTGCGCTTGGCGCAGCATCCGGTCGCGGCGCTTGCCATATAGCGGCGGGCGCAGCTGGCCGATGCCCTGGGCCGGGCCGCCGGGGGCGGCGGCAATGGTGTAAAGCGTGCGGAAATGGCGGGTGGCGCCGATGCAAAGCGTCACGGCATTGGTGCCTTGGGCTTGCAGGCGGCGGATCAGCGGGCCGATTTCGGCGCTGCGGGCCTCGGCCACCACATTCAGAACGTCGTCCAGCGCGGCCTCGGTCGATTGCGGGGCAACGGCGCTGATGTCGTCCAGTGACAGCGGGCTGCTGTCGCCGTGCTTATATAGCGCCAGCTTTTCGATCATGCGGGAGAAATCGCCGGGACCGGTATCATTGGCGATATCCGTCAGCGCCGACATGCTGTCACCCGGGACCTCGCGGATACCGGCCTCAGTCAGGATCCGCTCGATCTCGGCGCGCGAGGGCGGGTCGTCGTAGATGCCCACAGCATAAGCATTTTTGTGGCTTTCAAACGCTTTGCGCAGTTTGGACGTTGCTTTGAGCGGTCCAGCCGTAACCACGATCTGCGCGTCGCCGGGCTGCCATTCCTCCAGTGCGGCCGCTATAGCAGGGGTCGCGGTGTCATTGGCACCCTCGACAAAAACCGCCCGGACGCCGGGGAAAAAACCGACCGCCTTCACCGCATCCAGCAGCTGCGCCGGGTCTTTGCGCAGGTCACTGCCGGGCATCCGGTTCAGCCTCATTTCCTCTTCGGCGCCGGGGCCAAGCAGGGCAGCTAGAACCTGCTGCCGTTTCAGCGACACGCGCATCGCATCGGCACCATAGATCAGAATACCGGTTTTGCCCGGATCGGGCTTGGCAAAATAGCCGTCAGCTTCACGCGGGGAGAGCTTCATTCCGCAGGCGCGGAAAGATCCGCGGTTGCCAGGATCTGCGCGGTGATTTGGTCGGCCAGGATCACCATCAGCCGCTCATGCGCGTCGCGCTCGCCTGCCAGCGTCTCCACGGTCGAACCAGTCGCGGAATAGCCAGTGAAGTTTCGTACCGTTCCGCTGGATGCCACGTTGCCGTCCGACAGGCGGGTAAGCGAATAGCCTGCACTTCCGATCACCGAATAACGGGTGATCTCATTGCCTGCAGTAATCGCCTGGCCTTCTTCCTGGGTGCTCAGCGTCAGGTCCAGCTTATAGGCGGTGCTGCCGCCGCGGCCCAGGCGCTGCTCCAGGTTCCGCACCAGGAAATAGGCGTCCGTGCCGCTGGCCGCCTTGATCTCCTCCGGTGCTTGCACCGCGATCCGGCCGTAAAGAGCTGCCCCGGTGCCGCCAGGAGCATGCACCGGGGTAAAGCCGCAGGCCGCCGCCACCAGGGGCAGGGCCAGCAGCAGGGTTCGACAGTTAAGCAACGACATTCACAATCCGGCCCGGCACAACGATCACCTTTTTCGGGGCGGCGCCATTCAGCGCCTTCTGCACAGTTTCATGGGCCAGAGCGCGTTTTTCAACCTCTGCCTTGTCCAGATCCTTGGCAACTTCGATCTCACCGCGGCGCTTGCCGTTGATCTGGATCGGCAGGGTGACAGTGTCCTCGACCAGCATCGCCTCATCGGCAACCGGCCAGGGCGCCGTAGCCACCAGACCCTCGCCGCCCTGATGACTCCAGATGTCCTCTGCCAGGTGCGGGGTCATCGGCGACATCAGCTGCGCCAGCGTCATGATTGCCTGCTTTTGCACCTTGGCGCCGGCCTTGGATTTGGCAAGCGTGTTGGTAAAGGCATAGAGCTTGGCGATTGCAGCGTTGAATCCAAAGGAGTCCACGCCAAGGGTCACATCGCGGATCGCCTTGTGCATCTCGCGCAGCAGATCCTCGTCGCCCTGACCTGTGGTTTCGGGGTCCATGGCGGCGATCTTGTCGCAGAGGTTCCAGACGCGGTTCAGGTGCTTGTAGGCGGCTTCCGCACCGGAGGCGGTCCATTCCACGTCACGTTCGGGCGGCGAATCGGACAGCACGAACCAGCGTGCGGTATCGGCGCCAAAGGACGAAATGATGTGCAGCGGGTCCACCACGTTGTTTTTGGACTTGGACATCTTGGCCGAGGGGATGATCTCCACCTCGGTGCCGTCCTTCAGGAAGCCCTTGCCGTCGCGCAGTTCCACTTCCTCGGGGTAGTGGTAGACAGGGCGATGGTTGCCGCCGGTAGTCTTGTAAATTGCGTGGGTCACCATGCCCTGGGTGAACAGCGCATCAAACGGCTCGATGGATTTTTCCGGCAGGTGGCCGCAGATCTGCATCGCGCGGGCAAAAAAGCGCGAGTACAGCAGGTGCAGAATCGCATGCTCGATGCCGCCAATATACTGGTCGACGTTCATCCAGTATTCGGCCTCGGCCATGTCGGTCGGGGTTTCGGCGCGGGGCGCGGTGAAACGGGCGAAATACCAGGACGAATCGACGAAGGTATCCATGGTGTCGGTTTCACGCAGGGCCGGTTTGCCGCAGGAAGGGCAAGCACAATCGCGCCAGGAAGGGTGGCGGTCCAGCGGGTTGCCCGGCACCGAGAAGTCGATTGCTTTGCCGTCCTCGTCATAAGGCAGGGCAATCGGCAGGTTTTCTTTCTTCTCCGGCACCACGCCGCAGTCTTCGCAGTGAACCACAGGGATAGGGCAGCCCCAATAGCGCTGACGGCTGAGGCCCCAGTCGCGCAAACGGTATTTGGTGACGCCCTGGCCCCAGCCGGCCTTTTCCGCAAAATCGACGGTGGTGTTTATTGCATCCTCGCCAGTGGCCCCGGTCAGCCCGGCAAAATGATCGACCCAGCGGACCTTTTCTGTTTTCGGTGGCACCAGTGCCTCATTCACAACCGGCGTGTCATCGTCCAGCGCAAAGAAGGCATTGGTGACCGGCAGATCATACTTGCGGCAGAAGTCGAGGTCGCGCTGGTCATGCGCCGGGCAGGCAAAGATCGCGCCGGTGCCGTAGTCCATCAGGATGAAGTTGGCGATCCAGACCGGCAGTTCCCAGTCGGGGTTCAGCGGGTGCTTCACGCGGATACCGGTGTCATAGCCCAGCTTCTCGGCCGTCTCGATGGCTTCCTCGGTAGTGCCGCCCTTGCGGCACTCGGCAACAAATGCTGCGACCTCTTCCGATTCGGCTTCCAGTGCTTTGGCAATCGGGTGGTCGGGCGAGATGCCGACAAAAGACGCGCCCATCAGCGTATCGGGGCGGGTGGTGTAGACCTCGATCGGCTCACCGTTATCGGTGCGTTCAAACGAGAACTGCAGGCCGCGGGACTTGCCGATCCAGTTCTCCTGCATCAGCCGCACCTTGGCGGGCCAGTTTTCCAGATCGTCCAGCGACGCCAGCAACTCTTCCGAGAAATCGGAGATCTTGAAGAACCATTGGGTCAGCTCGCGCCGTTCCACCAGCGCCCCGGAACGCCATCCGCGGCCGTTTTCGACCTGCTCATTGGCCAGCACGGTCATGTCGATGGGGTCCCAGTTGACCACGGCGTTTTTGCGGTAGACCAGACCTTTTTCCAGGAAATCAAGGAACAGCGCCTGCTGCTGGCCGTAATACTCCGGGTCGCAAGTGGCGAACATCCGGCTCCAGTCCAGCGACAGACCCAGCGGTTTCATCTGTTCGACCATGGTGTCGATGTTGGAATAAGTCCAATCCTTGGGGTGGCCGCCGCTCGCCATCGCGGCGTTTTCAGCCGGCATGCCAAAGGCGTCGAACCCCATCGGGTGCAGCACGTTGTGGCCGGTCGACAGCTTGTAACGCGCGATCACGTCGCCCATGGTGTAGTTGCGCACATGGCCCATGTGCAGCTTGCCCGACGGATAGGGGAACATCTCCAGCACATAATACTTCGGCTTGCCGCCGGTACGCTTGGCCTGAAAGATCCCGGCCTTGTCCCAGGCTTCCTGCCATTTTGCTTCGATTTCCGTGGCGGAGTAACGCGACATCAGAGCGGTCCTTTGCATAAAAACGCCGGGCAAGTGGCCCGGCGCTTCTGATAATGGGGTTTGGCTGGTGTTTCCAGAGCGCAGCGGATCAGAGTTTTTTGTCTGCGATCCGCAGCTGCCGGGCGCGGGACAGAATCGCGTCCTCGACCGCTCGGGAGGTGCTGGCGCTGACCGGGCCGCCCTTGGACTGCAGCGCAACATTCAGGGACCGTGCGTCCAGTGCAGGATCCTTTATATGCACAGTGGCCCGGTAGCTGCGGCCGCCGCCAGGCGGGGTGCCATAGCCGGTGACGATAACTCCGGTGAATGGATCGACCGATTGCACCGGCAGGAAGCTCAGAATATCCAGGCTGGCAGTCCAGAGATAGCGGTTGACCTGCACGGTCTGGTCCGGCTTTGCATTCAAGAAATCAAAGACCGAGGACTTGGTCGCGGCGCCCTGGATTTCTTCTTTATGGCTGATTGTCCGCGCCGTGCTCGCCGGCGGTTTTCCGCCCTTGTTACCACCGCCGCAGGCCGCAAGGCCAAGGCAGATCGCGCCGATCACTGTTACCCGCAGGGTCTTTCCGTATTTCATAACCGCTCCCGGAGCCATTTTCTGCGCGAACACCTAACGCAAGCCGCGCCGGCGGAGCAAGGCCTTAGCGTCTATAGGGCTGCTCCATGTGCGTTTCCGGGGAATTCAGGACCTGGAAGGGGTGAAGGTTCGTCAGGACGGGCGCCGCAGAAGCGGGACTGTGGCAAAGCTGCACCATCCCGCGGCACATCGTTTCGCCTGACTTTCCCAACACTTGCCAAAACGGGGGTGAAAGAGCGAAACCCCTTGGCATACCCACGCCGGATTCCCCGGTTTGGGCTGTGGAATTGAAAACCGAGGGAAAAACATGAAAAAGGTTCTCTTCGCGACTACCGCGCTGATCGCCACCGCAGGCATGGCCGCGGCAGAAGTCAAAATCTCCGGCTACGGCCGTTTTGGTCTGGACTGGAATGAAGCCAACGAAACCAATCCGGGTGTTTCCGAAACCAACATCACCAGCCGTTTCCGTCTGACCTTTGACGTGTCGACCGAAACCGATGGTGGCGTGACCGTTGGCGGCCGTATCCGTGCTCAGGCTCGCAGCCGTGACGGTGTTGCGGGCACGGCCGGCTTCTCCGCGCCGCAGTTCCACGTCGCATACGGCGGCCTGCGTGTGAACGTTGGTAACATCTGGGGCGCGATCGACTCCGCACCGGGTCTGTACATCAACACTACCTCGGTTGGCACCGGCATCGACGGCATGGGCTTCAACTCCCTGGCCATCGGCAACGGCTTTGACTGGGATACCTTCACCTCTGCGGGCGCTGGCCGTAACGGTCTGGAAGCCATCTACTCCGCTGGCGGTTTCTCCGGTCACATCTCGTACTCGCAGTCCAATGGCGGCGCTGTCCCCGGTTCCGCGAACGGTCTGGAGCGCACCGCAGTTGCTCTGAGCTACTCGTTCGGTGACTATTTCGTGACCGGTGCTTACCAGTCCGAAGACAATGGCCGCGTTATCGTCAAAAACGGCGCAACCCTCAGCGCGGGCGATGACCTTTTCCTCTTTGCTGCGGGCGCAGACTTTGGCCAGTTCGGCGCGACTCTGTCGTACGGTCAGACCGAAGAAGCTGACGCTGTGACCCTGGCTGGTGAAGCTGAAATCGGCGCAGCGTCGACCATCGTCGCATGGGTGAACTCCACCGACATCGACACCGGTGTGACTGCGGCAACCCAGACTCGTCTCGATGGCACCGCCTTCGGCATCAACTACGAGTATGACCTGGGCGGCGGCGTGACTTTTGTTGCTGGCTATGTGAACACCGCAGCTGCCACCAACGAAAACTCGGTTCAGGCAGGTCTGCACTTCAGCTTCTAAGCTGAAGCGCGCCTAGCGTGAATTCGGGGCGGGTTCCTTCGGGGGCCCGCCCTTTTCTTTTGGCTCTTAACATTTACCGGCAAACAGTGTTTTTTGCGGCCGAACAGATGTGAGGCCTAATCCATGCCGCTTGAAGAGATCAAATCCCGAATCGCCAAAGCTGAAGACCAGGCCGGCCGCGTGCCGGGCTGCGTGCAATTGATTGCTGTTTCCAAGGTGCAGCCGGACAAACGGGTCGAGGCCGTTCTGCAGCAGGGCCATCGCTGTTTCGGTGAAAACAAGGTGCAGGAGGCCGCTGGAAAATGGCCTGGATTCGCCGAGCGGTTTGACGGTATCGATTTGCATTTGATCGGCCCGCTGCAGACCAACAAGGCGCGCCAGGCGATGGAGTTGTTTGACAGCATCCATTCAGTCGACCGGCCCAAGCTGGCCAGCACGCTGGCCCGGCTGGCGCAGGAATTGGGCAAGTGCCCGGAATTGTTCATTCAGGTGAATACTGGCGAGGAGCAGCAAAAAGCAGGCGTGATGCCGTCCGATGCAGATGCTTTCATCGCAGACTGCCGCCAGCTTGATCTGCCGCTCAAAGGGCTGATGTGCATCCCGCCGGTGGAGGAGGAAGCCAGCCTGCATTTCGCGCTGCTGGCCAAGATTGCCGAGCGCAACGGCCTGAAGGGACTATCAATGGGAATGAGCGGCGATTTCGAGAAAGCCATTGCGCTTGGCGCCACCCATGTTCGCGTCGGATCTGCCATTTTCGGCGCCCGGACCTACCAGGGCGGATAAGTATTCGGAAATCTTTGGTCAGGACTTTTCTACAAGTGTTCGCCGCGTCAGGCCTGCGCCAGAGGTGGTACAATGATCCGGGTTCCAGGTTGAACCCGGTCAGCAAGCCAATGAAGATCAGCGCGCGAGAAAGCGATGCAGCCTTCCGTGGGGTATCCAGGGCGGCGCCATTGGTGAATGAAGATTGCAGAACCGCTTCCCGGAGATGCGGATGGCCAGTTCCAATCGGTGACCAAAACCAGATCATACAGCGGATCGCTGCGCCGCAGCCTTTCGTGGCTGAACGGATAGGGCGCCCGCACATGGCGATTGTAATTTGCATCCCCCGAATCATCCGACCACAAGTCCTGCGGCCCAATAGGCTTGGCCCAGAAGGCCGGGCGGGGCAGCCTGTCAGGGCGGTAAAGCATCCCCGCAACGCGGTGCACTCCGACGGGGGTCGCACCATCCCCTTCGCGTTTGTTCCGGGACAGTCCGCCTTTGCCGATTGTGCAAGGCAGCACCCGTCCCAGGAAACGCATCCCGCGGGGCGTCAGGACCAGATCGGCGGGTGATGTCACAGCATGTGCCCGGATTTCCGGGCCTTGGTGGCCAGGTAATGCTGGTTGTGGGCGTTTTCACCTACCTTCAACGCCACCCGTTCCGCGACGTGCACGCCGGTTTTCTCCATCATCGCGATCTTGTTCGGATTGTTGGTCAGCAGCCGCACCTGGGCAAAGCCCATCTTCTTCAGAATGGCGGCTCCCAGACGAAAATCGCGTTCGTCATCCTCGAACCCAAGCCTGTGGTTGGCCTCCACCGTGTCAAAGCCCTGGTCCTGCAGGGAATAGGCCCGCATCTTGTTGGCGAGGCCGATGCCGCGGCCTTCCTGGTTAAGGTACAGAAGCACGCCTGCGCCTTCCTCGCCCATCTGGGCCAGCGCACCGCGCAGCTGCGGGCCGCAATCGCATTTGAGCGAGCCCAGCACGTCGCCGGTAAAACAGGCGGAATGCAGCCGCGCCAGAACCGGTCTGGAGCGGTCGGGGCGGCCGATTTCCACCGCGTAATGCTCCTCGGCGCCGTCCTCGGGCCGAAAGATGTGCAGCCGCCCGGCTTCGGCGGCGTCCATCGGCAGGCGCGCCGCAGCAACAGGGTGCAAGGGCGAGCTTTCGCTGAGCAGCGGAGCCGCGGCTGTCCGCGAAATGACAGTCAGCCCATGGTTCGCGGCAAAGGCGGCTGCACCCTGTACCGGCACCAGTGCTGCGGCCGGCAGCAGGCGGGCTGATTTCACCAGCGCAATCGCCAGCCGGTGCAGGTCTGCGCTGCCGCCGCGCTGGCTTGCCAGCGGGCCCTTCATCGGTGTGTTCAGATCATCTGCCGGATCCGCCAGCGCCTGGATCCAGTCCAGGCCTTCGGATTCAGGCACGGTTACGCGGGCAACGTCTTCATCATAGACGCGGGCTTTAAGTGTTTCCGCCCTGCGCGCCGTCACCGCCAGTGACAGGTCTCCCAATGTGCGCATGGAATCCAGGCGGGCACTTGTCAGCGTCTCGACCGCTATGGCCAGAGCGGCGTCATCGCCGCAGGTCAGGACCACCGGCAGGCCCATGCGCAAATCGACCCGGGCGCGGGCCAGCAATTCGATCATAGTGGGCATCAGGCTCATTCGGGGTTCCGGTGTTATTTTGTAACAAAGGCTCGCTGTCTTTACGCCCAAATGCAACGGATGTGAAACAATTTCCCTGCCATGGACACGTCGGCGTGAGAGTATTGCAGCAAATCTTGCCGAGGGCGCAAGGGATGCGCATGTGTGGTCATGTGAACAGGAGGGCGAGCCGATGGCGCAACTGAAAAAAATTCTGCTGGTTGATGATGATGAAGACCTGCGAGAGGCCTTGAGCGAGCAGCTGGTGATGACCGAGGACTTCGATGTATTCGAGGCTGAAAACGGTCAGGGCGCGATGGAGCGGGCCAAGGAAGCCCTGTATGATCTGATTATCCTGGATGTCGGCCTGCCGGACACCGACGGGCGCGAGCTGTGCCGCCTGATGCGCAAGCAGGGGGTGAAGGCGCCGGTGCTGATGCTGACCGGTCACGACAGCGATGCAGACACCATCCTGGGTCTGGATGCCGGCGCCAATGACTATGTCTCCAAACCCTTCAAGTTCCCGGTTCTGCTGGCACGGATCCGCGCTCAGCTGCGCCAGCACGAACAATCTGAGGACGCGGTCTTTGCGTTGGGGCCGTATACCTTCAAACCGTCGATGAAGCTTTTGATCGCCGAGGATGAACGCAAGATCCGGTTGACCGAGAAAGAAACCAACATCCTCAAGTTTCTCTATCGCTCCAGCGATGGAGTGGTGCCGCGTGATGTGCTGCTGCATGAGGTGTGGGGATACAATGCGGGCGTCACAACGCATACGCTGGAAACCCATATCTATCGTCTGCGGCAGAAAATTGAGCCTGATCCGTCGAATGCGCGGCTGTTGGTGACGGAATCCGGGGGCTACCGGCTGGTCGCCTGATGTATTCTGCGTTAAGTCAGACCAAAGAAGACTCTTTGGTTCATCTTTGAATCAGGCCCTATCCCGCGCATATCCGGGTCACGATATGCACCTCCCTGTTGGACTTGGCCGGGCATGACGCCCGGCCTTTTTTGTCTGGGTTGTTTGCATCCGCTGAACATTTCCACTCTGGTCCTTCCCTGCCCGGACAGGCAGTATCGCGCGCGAACCCGGATTTCATCATGAGGCGCGCGATGCCATTTACTCTTGCCACCTGGAATATCAATTCGGTCCGCCTGCGCGAACCGATTGTGCAGAAGCTGTTGCAGGAGGAGGGGCCGGATGTGCTCTGCCTGCAGGAGTGCAAAAGCCCGGTGGAGAAGATTCCGTTGGAAGGCTTTGCGGCTTTGGGCTACGGCCATGTGGTTGCGCGCGGCCAGAAGGGGTACAACGGGGTGGCGATCCTGTCGCGCCTGCCGATCGAGGATGCAGGGGATCAGGATTTCGCAGGTCTTGGCCATGCCCGCCATGTGGCCGGGCGGCTGGAGAACGGAGTGGTGATCCACAATTTCTACGTACCGGCGGGCGGTGATGTGCCGGACCGGGAAAAGAATGTGAAATTCGGCCAGAAACTTGATTACCTTACGGAAATGCGCGACTGGTTCCAGTCGGATAAACCGGAAAAGTCCATTCTGGTCGGCGACCTTAATATCGCCCCCCGCGAGGATGATGTCTGGGACCACAAGAAGCTGCTGAAGGTCGTCAGCCATACGCCCGTCGAGGTGGAGCATTTCGCACAAGTGATGGACGCGGGCGGATGGTCCGATGTGACCCGGAACGATGTTCCCGATGGCCGCCTGTACAGCTGGTGGAGCTACCGGGCCAGGGATTGGGATGCTGCCGACAAGGGACGCCGTCTCGATCACGTCTGGGCGACGCCGGACATCAAGAACGCGGCCCACTCCAGCCGTATCCTGCGGGCTGCCCGCGGCTGGGAAAAGCCCAGCGACCATGCGCCGGTGTTTGCGACCTTCGATCTGTGACCGCAGCCCCGCACCCCAGCCAACGACCAGATGGCGGTTGTCACCAGAGGCGCAACCGTCATTATTATCGCTACGCTTCACGGGCTCGAGTGCCGCGCCCAGGCGGCGCCATCCATGCGCATCATCTTTCCGGATAACGCGATGGGATCGAACCTGCGGCTGGCGACCTGTAACTCCTCTCTTGGTTTCCGGCGCTTAGGATTCCATATAGGGGGCAAGTTCCAAGCGGAGAACAATCTGATGACCGAAATTCTTGGCAGCACCGCACCGGCGGGTGATCTGATCAAAGACGTGACCGAAGCCACTTTTATGCAGGACGTTGTCGAAGCGTCGATGCAGGCGCCGGTGATCGTGGACTTCTGGGCGCCCTGGTGCGGCCCGTGCAAGACCCTGGGCCCGATGCTGGAGGCGGCCGTTACCAAGGCCAAGGGCGCGGCCACCATGGCCAAGATCAACGTGGACGAAAACCAGCGCCTGGCGCAAGCACTGGCGCAACAGGGGCTGCCGCTGCAGTCGATCCCCACAGTGGTCGCCTTTGTGGAAGGGCGCCCGGTCGACATGTTCCAGGGCGCTCTGCCAGCATCAGAGATCGAAGCTTTTGTGAAAAAGGCCATCGAAGCCGGAGGCGGATCAGCCGACGGCGGTCTGGCCGAGGCGTTTGAAGCGGCCGAACAGATGCTGGCTGAAGGCGCCGTGGCGGATGCCGCCCAGACCTTTGCCGCGATTCTGGGGGAAGATGACAAAAGTGCTGCTGCTTACGGCGGTTTGGCACGCGCGCATATCGCGCTCGGCGATCTGGATCAGGCAGAGGCCGTTCTGAACGGCGCTCCCGCCGAAATCGCGGAGGCAGCAGAGATCGAAGCAGCCCATGCGCAGATCGCCCTGGCGCGGCAGGCAGAGAACGCAGGCCCGGTGGGGGAACTGAGCGCTGCGGTGGCCGCCAGCCCGGATGACCTGCAGGCGCGGTTCGACCTGGCGCAGGCGCTGCACGCAGCAGGAGACGCGGAAGCTGCAGTGGACGAACTTCTGGAACTTTTCCGCCGTGACCGCGAGTGGAACGACGGCGCCGCCAAGGCGCAGCTCTTCACCATCTTCGATGCGCTCAAACCCAACGACCCGGTGGTTCTCAACGGGCGGCGGAAACTTAGCTCGATGATATTTGCCTAAGACCGGGGCAGCACTACACTCTGTCCCATGATCCAGCCTGCTGATCTGCCGGACACGATTGCCGTGTTTCCATTGCCCGGGGCACTTTTGCTGCCCCGGTCGCGCTTGCCGCTGCACATCTTCGAGCCCCGCTACCTGCAGATGCTCGAAGACACTCTCAAAACGCCGCAGCGGCTGATTGGCATGGTGCAGCCCTGTCCGGGTCCGCAAGGGACGGGGGAAGAACTGCACGCGATCGGATGTGCCGGACGCGTCACGCAGTTTTCCGAGACGGAAGACGGAAGATACCTGGTCACGCTTTCAGGCGTGTCCCGGTTCCGGATTACCCGCGAAGCCAACGGATTTACCCCCTATCAGCGTTGCGATGTCAGCTGGACGGGATTTGACCGGGACCTTGGCCGCTCCGAGGCGGATGATACCCTTGACCGGCCCTCCTTCCTGGATCTGCTGGAGCGTTTCTTTTCTGCCCGGAGCCTGTCGACTGATTGGGAAGCATTGAAAGATGCGGACGACGAGCTGCTGATCAATTCCCTGGCGATGCTTCTGGAATTCGACATTGAGGAGAAACAGGCCTTGCTCGAGGCGCCCTGCCTTGCCACAAGGCGGGAAACGCTTGTCACTTTGATCGAATTCGCCCTGCGCGGCGGCTCTCAGGAGGAAACCCTGCAATGACCGAGACACAGGCGCCCGCCTTTGACCGCAGGATGCTGGAAGCATTGGTCTGCCCGCTGACCCAGGCGGTGCTGGAGTATGACGCTCCGGCGCAAGAGCTGATTTCACGCAAGGCCAACCTTGCCTTTCCGATCCGCAATGGGATCCCGGTGATGCTGGTGGACGAGGCCCGCGCGCTGGAGTGACACCGTATTGGTCACCGCCAAGGCAATCAGATTGCCTGCCCCTTCAGCAGCTTGGGCACATCACCGGTCAGGCCCGCAGCCTCGCGCAGGAAATTGCGGCGCAGGCTGGGAAACGCCCCTGCCACTCCCATGCCGATGTCCCGTCCCAGCCGTAGCAGCGGGTTATCGTTGGAAAACAGTCGGTTGAAAACATCCGTGGCCGCGGCCAGCGAGGCGGTGTCGAAGCGGCGCCATTGCTGGTAACGTTCCATCACTAGGGATGAGCCGATATCTTCGCCCCGCCGTGTGGCTTCGGTGATGACTTCCGCCAAGGCGCCGACATCGCGCAAACCCGCATTCAGCCCTTGGCCAGCGATTGGGTGCATCCCATGCGCCGCATCGCCCACCAGCGCCATGCGGTCGCCGATAAAGCTGTTGGCGATGGTCAGGTTCAGCGGGTAAGTGAAACGCTTGCCCGCCAGTGAAATCTCTCCGAGGAAATCACCAAAGCGCGGCCGCAGTGCCTGAATATATTCGGCGCCCTCCAGCGCGTGGATGGCCTTGGCGGTCTCCGTCCGCTCACTCCACACGATGGAGGAGCGGTTGCCCGGCAGCGGCAGGATCGCAAGCGGCCCAGGCGGCATGAAAAACTGATGGGCGATGCCGTGATGCGGTTTTTCGTGGTCGATGGCGCAGACCAGGGCCGTTTGGCCGTAATCCCAGCCGGTGCGCCTGATGCCTGCCCGCTGCGCAGTACCGCTGCGGCGCCCGTCCGAGCCGACCAGAACCTGGCCGCGCAGCTCTCCGCCATCGTCCAGCCTGACAGTTACACCGGTCTGGTCCGGCGTCTGCGCCACCACGGTGCGCCCGGACACCAGGGTGATTCCCGGCGCCTCTTCCATTGCCTGCAGGAAGGCCCGGCGCAGGAAACGGTCTTCAATCATATAGCCCATCGGGCCTTCTTCCAGCTCGGCATGATCGAAATGGATGAAAAACGGAGATGGGCCGTGACCCGCATGACCGTCTGTCACCTTGATCTCCAGCATGGGTTGCGCCTTGTCCCCGGCATGCTGCCAGACGCCGGTCTGCTGGAGCAGCCGCTGCGAAGCCAGCGCCAATGCATAACCGCGCCCGTCAAAGCCCTCGTCAGCAAGCTTGTCCGGGGTCAGCGCGTCGACCACAGTGACGCTGTGACCGGTCTGCGCAAGGGCCAGGGCCAGCGCGGGGCCGTTCAGCCCGCCGCCCACGATCAGGATATCAGACGTGTTTTTCATGCCCCGCAATATGCGCCTGCTGACGGGATTGTCCATCCGCCAAGCACGGGATTGTGCCCGTGTCTTACTGCAGCTACCGTTTGCATCAACTGCATTTGGGGAGACGGGCTGATGCAAGATTGGCTGACAATGACCGCCGCTGATCTGGGGCGGGGGATCAAAGCGGGTGAAATCGGTCCGCTGGCGCTGACCCGCTGTTATCTGGATGCCATTGACGCGCACCCGCTGAAGGACCGGATCTTTACCCAAGTGACCCATGATCGCGCCTTGGCAGAAGCCGAGGCTGCGCAGCAGCGTGCGGATCTGGGCCTGCGGCGGTCGTTGCTGGACGGGGTGCCGCTCAGTTGGAAGGATCTGTTCGACAGCGCAGGCACCGCGACCGAATCCGGGTCGGATCTGCTCAAGGGCCGGGTGCCGGACCAGGATGCAGCAGTCCTGCGCAACGCAACCCTCATGGGGGCGGTCTGCCTGGGCAAGACCCATATGAGCGAACTGGCGTTCTCTGGCCTTGGCTTCAATCCGATCAAGGAAACGCCGCCCTGCGTGAATGATCAGTGTGCTGCACCGGGAGGGTCGTCTTCCGGGGCGGCTGCGTCCGTTGCCTTTGGTCTGGCCGCCGCCGGGATCGGCTCTGATACGGGCGGCTCGGTCCGTATACCGTCTGCCTGGAATGATCTGGTGGGCCTCAAGACCACCTCAGGCCGGATTGCCCAGGAAGGTGTGGTGCCGCTGTGCCTGAAGTTCGACACCATCGGCCCGCTGGCCCGCTCGGTGGAGGATGCCGGGCTGTTGCTGGGGGTGCTGGAGGGAATGGCGGGACCGGATCTGCGCAATCCTGCGCCGCTCAAAGGGCGCCGTTTTGCTGACCTGCAAAACGTGGCGCAGAACGATCTGGATCCGCAAATCGCCGCCGCCCACCGTGCAGCACTGGACAGGCTAAGGCAGGCCGGAGCGGAGATTATGCCGCTGGAAGTGCCGGAGCTTGAGGCGGCGATGGAGCTTAGCCCGATTCTCTACACCACCGAGGCCTACGGCCTGTGGAAAGACGTGATCGAGGCAGCGCCGTACCTGATGTATGCGGAAATCCTTGAACGCTTCCGCTCCGGCGCGCAGTTCAGCGGTTCGGATTATGTCGCGGCATGGGGTAAACTGGAACAATGCCGGATGGCCTGGGATCAAGCGGCGGCCGGGTTTGATGCGGTGCTCAGCCCGGTATCGCCGATCATGCCGCCAAATTTGGACAGGCTGCAAAGCGATCATGACTTCTATGTGCAGTCAAACCTGCTGGCACTGCGCAATACGCGGATCGGCAACCTGATGGGGCTGTGCGCGCTATCTTTGCCCTCCGGCACTCCCAGCTGCGGCCTCCAGGTGCTCGGCCAGCCGGACTGCGAGGAAGCCCTGCTGCGCACCGGGGCCGCGATCGAGATGGCCTTGGCCTGAAAGCCACATTCGGCCCAGCGGGCCACTCACCGGGTGGACGCATCCGCCCGCCACCTGTATCCTGAGGCGCAAACGGGGCGCCAATGATCCTGTGACTGAGGCATTAGATATGGATTTTCCTGAGCGGTTTTCGAACCTGCCGGCCTATGCTTTTCCGCGCTTGAGGGCGCTTTTGGACCATCACACTCCCGGCGGGGATGTGGTGCATATGACCATTGGCGAGCCGAAACATGCGTTTCCGGCCTGGGTCACCGATGTCATCACTGAAAACGCTGCCGGGTTTAACCAGTATCCCAACAACGACGGCACGCCCGAGCTGCGCGGGGCCATCGCGGGCTGGATTGCCCGCCGTTATGGCGTGAGCGCGGACCCGGAGACGCAAGTTATGGCGCTGAACGGGACCCGCGAAGGGCTGTACAATGCCGCCATGGCGCTGTGCCCGGAGCAAAAGAACGGGCAAAGGCCGGTGGTTCTGATCCCGAACCCCTTCTACCAGGTCTATATGGTGGCCACGATTTCGGTGGCGGCAGAGCCGGTGTTTGTGCCCGCAACCGCCGCCACCGGCCATCTGCCGGACTATGAAAACCTGCCTGAAGAGGTGCTGAACCGCACCGCAGCGGCCTATATCTGCTCGCCCGCTAACCCCCAGGGCGCTGTCGCGTCGCGCGGCTACTGGACCCGTCTGATCCAGCTGGCCGAGAAGTACGATTTCCGTATCTTCGCGGATGAATGCTATTCCGAGATTTACCGCGATGAAGCCCCCGTCGGCGCATTGACCGTGGCCCAGGAGCTGGGTGCCGACCCCGAGCGTGTGGTCTTGTTCAACTCCCTGTCTAAACGCTCAAACCTTCCGGGGCTGCGCTCTGGTTTGATTGCCGGCGGCCCCGAAACCATCAAACAGGTCAAACAGCTGCGTGCCTATTCCGGTGCCCCGCTGCCGGCCCCCCTGCAGGCGGCCGCGGCCAAGGTCTGGGCGGATGAGACGCATGTGGTGGAAAACCGCGCGCTATATCAGGAGAAATACAGGATAGCCGATCAGGTCTTTGCCGGCCTCAACGGCTATATGGCGCCCGAAGCGGGCTTCTTCCTTTGGCTTCCGGTAAAGAATGGCGAGCAGGCTGCGCTGAAGCTGTGGCAGGAGACCGGCGTGCGGGTGCTGCCCGGCGCCTATCTGGCGCAGGGTACGCCCGGACAGAACCCCGGCGAAAGCTACATCCGGGTGGCGCTTGTCGCCCCCGCCGAGGACACCCGCAGGGCGCTGAGCACTCTGCGCGGCTGCCTGTACTGAACTTTTGCAGCGCGGCTCCTGGCTGGGGGCCGCGCAGCCAAGACCAATAAACGGACAGGTTCGTGACTTTGCGGGTAACAGCGGGCACGGACAAAGGAAACGGAACTGAGGTAGGCATGGCATTTCAAACACGCAGCCGCGATCCGCTGCTCGACAGCAATATGCAGGCAGCCATTGAAAAGCGCGGCAAGGAACTGATCGGGATTGCATTGATCCTCGTGGGGCTGGTGGTTGCCGCCATGCTGGGTTCGTATACGCCGGACGATCCGAACTGGACCGTATCCACGGATGCGCCGGTGCAGAATTGGCTGGGCCGTCCCGGCGCCTCTGTCTCTTTCATCCTGATAACCCTGTTCGGCAAGGCCAGCTGGGCCATGCCTCTGTTCCTGTCCGCCTGGGGGCTGCGGTTCGTGCTGCACCGGGGCGAGGACCGGGTGGTCTGGCCGCTGCTTTTGTCGGTGCCATGGCTGTTGGTGGTGGCGCTGCACATGGAAACCCTGAACGCCGGCAGCACCTGGCAGCAGAACTATGACTTTGGCCTTGGCGGTATGGTCGGCTACACCTTCCTGGGCGCCTTGCTGGCGCTTCTGCCCGTGGGCCTGCATTTCATGGTCAAAATCATGTCGCTGTTAAGTGCTGCGGGAATGCTGGCGCTTGGCTGCGCGGTGCTTGGGTTCACATGGCCCGAGGTCAAGAAGGGTCTGCACAAAGTGATGATCGGTCTGATCCTGGGCTATGGCGCTGTGGCCGCGTTGCTCGGCCGCGGGGCGTCCAGCGGGTTGCAGGCTGCGATGACCTATCGCAAAGGGCGGGCGGAGCAGGCGGACGGTTCTGCTTACGAGGCTGCAGATCCCGAGCCCGAGATGTTCGAGGACTATTCTGAAGCCAGTCACATCGCTTACGATTCTCAGGAAGAGCAGGAAGAACCTGCAAAAGGCGGCCTGCTGTCGCGTGTGCCCGGCCTGATCCGCCGGGTTGCGCCCGGACCGGCACCTGAAAGCTTTTATTCTGCTGAGACGCAGGATGAGGCTGAGTCCGAAGCCCTGGCAGATGGCGAGGCTGGCGAAGACCGGATCTCCCAGAAAATCGCCAACGCCGTGCGCATTCGCCGGGCAGCAGATGTGCCGCCGGAGCAGGATCCGGCCCTGCCGCTGACCAAAGGCCGCGGCCAGCGCCCTGCACCGCTGATCTACAACCCTGCCGCGGCCCACGACGGCCTGCCGCCAGAGCCGCCGCTGACCTCTGCGTTCGCACCGGTACCGCCGGTGCCGGAAGATCCTTCGTTGTCCTGGCCGGCTCCCACTGATGGCGCATATGGTCCGGATGCATCGGATCCCGGCCTTCCAGACGAAGTTGAGATTGCAGATTTCGCTCCGGATCACAGTATGATTGCCCCGGACCACGTGCCGGCCGAGGCTCTGCCGGATGCTGCGGAACCGCCTGCTCCGGTTCCCTCCGCGCCCGAGCCGCACCCGGCGCCGGGACCGCGCCTGACCGTGGACCTGCCGGTGGCAGAGCCGCGCAAAGCGGTGGTTGAAAAGCCGGCCCGTAAAACCGTGCAGCCCTCGGCGCGTGCCAAGGCCGAAGCTCAGCCCAACCTGGCATTCGATGACAGTGGCAGCGATTTTGAACTGCCGCCGCTGAGCCTGCTGACCAACCCGAACGGCGTCGAGCGTCACCACCTGAGTGACGAAGCGCTGGAAGAAAATGCGCGGATGCTGGAGGCCGTTCTGGATGACTATGGCGTCAAGGGAGAGATCACCTCAGTTCGTCCCGGCCCTGTCGTCACAATGTATGAGCTGGAACCGGCTCCGGGCCTCAAGGCATCCCGGGTGATTGGGCTATCCGATGACATCGCCCGCTCGATGTCGGCGCTTTCGGCACGGGTATCAACCGTGCCGGGCCGGACGGTGATTGGCATCGAACTGCCGAATGAGAAACGCGAAAAGGTGGTCCTGCGCGAGATCCTGTCGTCCCGGGATTTCGGCGACGGCAACCACGCGCTGCCGCTGGCGCTGGGCAAGGATATCGGCGGCGATTCCATGGTCGCCAACCTCGCCAAGATGCCCCACCTGCTGATTGCAGGCACCACCGGCTCCGGTAAATCGGTGGCCATTAACACCATGATCCTGTCGCTGCTGTATAAGCTGACGCCGGATGAATGCCGCCTGATCATGATCGACCCCAAGATGCTGGAACTTTCCGTCTATGACGGCATCCCGCATCTGCTCTCACCTGTTGTGACCGACCCGAAGAAGGCCGTGGTGGCCCTGAAATGGGTGGTGGGCGAGATGGAAGACCGCTACCGCAAAATGTCCAAGATGGGTGTGCGCAACATCGCAGGCTACAATGGCCGCGTGAAGGAAGCGCTGGCCAAGGGCGAGATGTTCTCGCGTACCGTTCAGACCGGCTTTGATGATGACACTGGTGAGCCGGTGTTCGAGACTGAAGAGTTCCAACCCGTTGTGCTGCCCTATATCGTTGTGATTGTTGACGAGATGGCAGACCTGATGATGGTTGCGGGCAAAGAGATCGAAGCCTGTATCCAGCGACTGGCGCAGATGGCGCGGGCTTCGGGCATCCATCTTATCATGGCGACCCAGCGCCCCTCGGTTGACGTGATCACCGGCACCATCAAGGCCAACTTCCCGACCCGGATTTCCTTCCAGGTCACCTCCAAGATCGACAGTCGCACCATTCTGGGCGAAATGGGGGCCGAACAGCTCTTGGGCATGGGCGACATGCTGTACATGGCCGGCGGCGCCAAGATCACCCGCTGCCACGGCCCGTTCTGTTCGGACGAAGAGGTCGAGGAAGTGGTCAACCACCTCAAGCAGTTCGGCCCGCCGGACTATGTCGGCAGCGTTCTGGATGGTCCGGCTGACGACAAGGCTGATAACATCGATGCGGTTCTGGGGCTGAACACCGGCGGCAACACAGATACCGAGGATGCTTTGTATGACACCGCGGTTGCGATCGTGATCAAGGACCGCAAATGCTCCACCTCCTACATCCAGCGCAAGCTGGCGATCGGTTACAACAAGGCCGCACGGCTGGTTGAACAGATGGAGGACGAGGGCGTCGTTTCGGCTGCCAACCACGTGGGCAAGCGGGAAATTCTGGTGCCAGAGCAATAGCCTGACAAAAATCTGCCGATGCCGGGCCCGTAGGGGCCCGGCATCTTCACTTCTGCCGCAGCGTGCCTATGTTGAGGCCATGAAACGGATTGTACTTGCCCTTGCGCTGACCTTTGCAGCCCCGGCCGCCTGGGCGGCTGAACAGCTGAGCCTCAATGAGATCTCCAGCTACCTGAACGGGATTTCCACCGCGGCTTCGCCCTTCACTCAGATCAATGACGACGGCAGCCTGTCGACCGGCAAGCTTTACATGCACCGCCCGGGCCGGATGCGATTTGAATATGACGGCAAGGGCGGCGGCACTGTGGTTGCCGGCGGCGGCGCGGTGGTGATCCACGATCCCAAATCAAACCAGCCACCCGAGACCTACCCGCTCAAACGGACGCCGCTGTCGATCATACTGGACCGCAACGTGAATTTGGGGCGGGCCAATATGGTGGTCGGCCATAGTTTTGATGGAACCTCCACCATCGTGCGGGCGCAAGACCCTGAACACCCGGACTATGGCAGTATCGAAATGATGTTCACCAGCGCTCCGGTAGAACTGCGCAAATGGGTCATTCACGACAGCGCGGGCGGCCAGACAACCGTGATCCTGGGCGCAATGGAAACCGGTCAAAAACTGTCCTCCAGCCTGTTCACCAACAGCGGCAGATCCCGCTAGGGCAGCGGCTCCCGCGCCTGCGGCGGCTCCGGCTTTGCCGGAACCGTCTGGCGGCCTTGGGCCCGGTGCCGGGCTGGCGCCCGGGGCGCATAGCCACCTCAATTTCAGCTGTCAGGAACGGGCGGGAGACCGCCCCTTTGGTATCTCAGCGGAACTTACGGCAGGTCGCGAGCTGGGCCTGATAGGTCTGGGCGCGGGATTCGACTTGTCCTGCAACACGCTGCAGCCACGGTTTGGACCGGTAGCTGCCGCGCGAATAGCCATAATGCCCTTCGTGGTAGGCGAGGTATTGATTGCGCGCGTCATAAAGCTGGATGCCGTTCTTTTCGCGGCTCTGGCGCATGTACCAGCCCATGAAATCAGCCGCATCGCTGATCCGGTCGCGCTTGGCCCGCCGCCGCCCGGTATCGCGCCGGTAATCGTCCCAGGTTCCGTCCAGCGCCTGGCTGTAGCCGTAAGCACTGGATTGCCGCCCGACCGGGATCACGCCCAGCAGATACTGATGCGGGGTGCGGGCATCGCCGCGGAACCGGCTTTCGTGATAGATCGTTGCCATCTGCACATGCACCGGCACACCCCAGCGGCGCTGGGTTGCGCGGAAGGCTTTCAGGTATTCGGGCCGCTGCTGAATGATGCTGCACGCATTATCCAGATTGCGCGGCGGCGCTTTGTGCCCGCCTCCGCAAGACGCAACCGCCATGAGGAGAACGAGGGCGCTGAAGAGTCTGCTCATTGCCTCTGCCCATATTTTTTTGGGTTATTCTGCAGCAAGTTTAGCGGATTGCGGCAGGCGAGGAAATCACATTTACAGAAGCCGCGACAGAAGCAGTGGCAGCAAGGCCGCTGACATCAGGGTTGAAACCACCACAAGCCCGGCCACAGCGCTGGAATCGGCTTCATATTTCTCTGCCAGCAGATAGGCGGTCACGGCAACAGGTGTCGCGAACTGCAGAATCAGCACCCCGGAGGCTGTCGGATCCAGCCCGAAAGCAAACGCCAGCGCCCAGCCTGCCGTGGCGCTGATCAGGAATTTCACCAGCGAAAATGCAACGGCGGTTCCGGTTTTGCCCGGGGTCAGCCGTGCGACCGCTGTGCCTAGGGTGATCAGCATCAGCGGCACCGCCATCTGCCCGGTCAACTCCAGCGCATTGGTCAGGAAACGCGGTGTTTCCCAACCCTGCCACAGGAACAGCCCTCCCAGCAGGGTTGCCCAGACCATCGGCTCGCGGATTACTTTGCTGCCGGCACTGCGGCCTGCGACCAGATAGATGCCGTAAGTGAAGGATAGGATGGCCGAAACGGCAAGCATGACAACGGCATAGCCAAGCCCGGCCTCGCCAAAGGCAAACATCGACAGCGGGATGCCCAGGTTGCCGGTGTTGCCAAAAATGAAGGGCGCCAGATAGGTCCGGCGGTCCAGATGCGCCATGCGGCAGGCAATTTCGCCTGCGCCGGCCAGCACCGCATGGCCGGCCAGCGCGGCCAGCATGAATGCGCTGAGCGCCCCCTTGTCCAGCTCCGATTTCATCAGTGCGGTGAAGATCAGGCAGGGTACGGCGAGCGTCATCGCCAGCCGGATTACAAACTGCGTCCGGTACTCAAACCCCAGTTTCACCCAGATGAACCCGGCCATGGCCAGCAGGAACACCGGGGCGGTTATTTCAAGCACTGTCAAAGCGAGGTTCACAGTCTGTTTCCCTGAAAATTTACGTCAAGAGTTGGACAATTGCTTGATGGGCGCGCTATTTACAATGTACGGGGGCGAATATGATCATGATGAGAACACGTGCAAAATACAACCTTGGCCAAGTCGTCCGCCACCGGAAGCATCCTTTCCGCGGGGTGGTCTTTGATGTTGATCCTGAGTTCTCCAATACCGATGAATGGTATGAGGCGATTCCGGAAGACAACCGCCCGGTAAAGGACCAGCCTTTCTACCACCTGCTGGCGGAAAACGACCAAAGCTATTACGTGGCGTACGTGTCGGAGCAGAACCTAGTTGCGGACTATTCCGGGGAACCTGTAGGGCACCCGGATGTCCCTGAAATGTTTGGCAATTTCGATGGCGGTGCCTATGCGTTGCACTATCAGCTGAACTGAACTCCGCTGTTTCAGGCGGGCAGGAATACCCGGATATCAATATCCCAGCGCGCAGCCGTCCTTGCGCGGATCACTGGCGCCTTCCAATACGCCTGAGGCGTGCATCCGTATTGCCTGCGCGCCGCCCAGCGGTGTGTCCGGCACCACCACACGGTGCCCCGCATCTGCAAGCTTCCGGTGAACCTCAGCAGCATAGCCGCGCTCCAGTTTCAGCACGCTGCCATCGGCAAAGCAGCGGGGCGCATCGACAGCGGATTGCAGGTCCATGCCAAAATCAGCGAGGTTTGAGACCAGCCGGGCGTGCCCGGTCGGCTGATAACCGCCGCCCATCACCCCAAAGGGCATGATCACCTCCCCGTCCTGCTGCAGCAGGGCGGGGATGATCGTATGCATCGGCTGTTTTCCGGGGCCGAATTCATTCGGGTGACCCGCCTTCAGGGTAAAGCCAGCGCCGCGGTTCTGCAGCAGGATGCCGAATTTTTCCGACGCAATGCCAGAGCCGAAGCCGTGGAAGATAGAATAAATCAGGGAGACCGCCATGCGGTCCTTGTCCACCACGGTTATATAGACCGTGTCCCTGTGCACCGCCTCCGTTAGCGGCTGCGCTGCCGGCAGGGCGTGCTTGCGGTCAATCAGCGTGGCAAGCCGGGCAGCCGTTTCAGGCGCCAGCATATGCGCCAGCCGGGTGGTGTGGCCGGGATCTGCGAGGAAACGGTTGCGCGCATCATAGGCAAGTTTGGCGGCCTCCACCTCGATATGCGCACGGTCTGCGCCAAAGGGATCCATCCCGGCGATGTCGAAATGCTTGAGGATGTTCAGCAGCAAAATGGCTGTTGCACCCTGGCCGTTGGGCGGATGCTCGGATAGACTCAGGCCTTTGTAGCAGCCGTCAACCGGCTGCGTTGCAAAGCTGCCAGCCGCGGCGAAATCCTCCAACGTGTGGACGCCTCCAAGCTCCGTCAGTGCGGCGGCCATATCTTCGGCCACTTCCCCGCAATAAAAGGCATCCCGCCCGTCCTTCGCGATGCGGCGCAGTACCTCGGCTTGTCCGGGCGCGCGGAACACATCGCCGGTTCTTAACGGCTGGCCGTCTTTTAAATAGTGGCGCCGGGCCGCGCCCTGCAAAGCCTTCGCATTGTTTTGCCAGTCAAAGGCGGTGCGCGGTGCCACGGGAACGCCCTCTTCGGCATAGTGGATTGCCGGTTGCAGCAGTGCATCCATCCCAAGCCGCCCTTCGCTTTCGGCCAGGCGGCAGAACGCGTCAATCGCGCAGGGGATCGTCACCGCATCGGGGCTGTCCAGCGGCACGGTTTCCAGCCCCTTTGCCCGGAGTGCTGCAGCGCTGGCCCCGGCAGGGGCGCGGCCCGATCCGTTCAGTGCCTCAATGCCCTGTCCCGGGCGGGAATAAAGAACAAAGCAATCCCCGCCGATTCCCGTCATTTGCGGTTCGCAGATCCCCAGCAAGACCGCCCCGGCCAAAGCGGCGTCCATTGCATTGCCGCCGCGTTTCAGGATGTCGATGGCGACACTGGCGGCCAGAGGATGCGAGGTTGCGCACAGGCCGTTTTGGGCCAAGACCGCTGATCGCCCCGGAAGATGGAAGTCGCGCATTTTCCTGCTCCTGCTGTCACTTGCCAAAGGCTAGGCGCAAGCGGCGGGAACGCAACCTAAATCCACCGCGGGTCCGAAGGAACGGAACGTTATCGTGAAGCAGGAAAGCTGGCCAGATGAATTATCCCCGGTGCCGCGCACTGGTGGGGGCTAGAACACGCGGCACCGGGGGAAGCTCATTTCAGCTACAGCTCAGACGTCGCATATCTATCTGGCCGAGGTGGGCCGGGTTTGCGGCGGGATTATGGCGCTGCGTTAAAATGCAGCAAACCGGCGGCCGTGTCCCCGGCGAACCGGAGCCCGGTTCAGACTTCGGCTGAAGGGCTGGTCACTTTGAATTCAAAGCAGAGCGACAGTTTGTTGCTTCCTTCCGAACGCTCATATTGGACTTGGCTTGCCAATTCGCGGATCAGAAACCAGCCGAACCCGCCTTCGGGCAGATTTTCGGCCGGAACGTTGATATCCGCGGGTTTGCCCTCCGGCAACTCACCTTTAGGATAGGGGGCGCCTGCGTCCTGAATGCTGATCCACAAGTGTTCAGGATAAACCTCGCCCCGAATCCGCACCTTCCCCGGCGACGCACTTTCATAGGCGTGTTCAACGATGTTGTTCACGGCCTCCGTCAGAGCAATTTGCACCTCATCCACACGGGCTCCCGGTACTCCCAGGGACCGAAGCCGGGCCACAATCGAGGAAATGCCGGAACGGGCATCCAAGTTCGTCGCCGTGAACGAGCAGGCAAAGGTTTTTACCATCGATTTCTCGCTTTACGCTGACAGCGCAGTTGTCGTCAGGAGCTTGCTTCTGCCGGAGCGATTGCGTCGCTAAGCGAACCATAAAGGTCAAAGATCGTATCCATGCGGGTCAGCCGGAACACTTTTTCGACCATCGGGGTCAGTCCGGCGAGGTCCAGTTTCCGGGTGCCGCCAAGCTGTTTCATCGCGGCGACGATCGCGCCAAGCCCGCTGGAGTCGATAAACTGCACTTCGGAGAGATCCAGGATGACACGATCGGCACCGGATTCTGTTTCCGCGCGCATGTCCTCCTTGAACTGGATGGCCATGGCGGCATCAATGCGATCGGCATTGACTTTGACGATTTGTGCATCGTCCGTCATGGTAGTGGTCAGGCTCATTTCAGTCCCCCGGGATGTAACGTCATTTGCCAGCACTCTAGACCGCAAAGATTACTATTCTGTAGGTATTATTTTGACGATTGGAGGAAAATTGCATGAAAGATGTTGTTATCGCCGGGGCGGCCCGGACCCCTATGGGCGGGTTCCAGGGAATGTACGACGGGGTGACGGCTTCGGAGCTGGGCGGCGCGGCCATCCGGGCGGCCCTTGAAGGCGCCGGTGCTGCCACTGTCGATGAGGTGCTGATGGGCTGCGTTCTGCCTGCCGGCCAGGGCCAGGCGCCGGCGCGTCAGGCGGGTTTCGCCGCGGGCCTGGGTGAGGAGGTTCCGGCCACGACCGTTAACAAAATGTGCGGCTCGGGCATGAAGGCGGCGATGATCGCCTTTGACCAGATCGCGCTGGGCCATGCCGGGACAATGGTGGCCGGCGGCATGGAAAGCATGACCAACGCGCCCTATATGCTGCCCAAGATGCGCGGCGGCGCCCGTCTCGGCCATGGCCAGGTGATCGACCACATGTTCCTCGACGGGCTGGAAGATGCCTACGACAAGGGCCGCCTGATGGGCACCTTTGCCGAGGATTGCGCTGAAAAATACCAGTTCACCCGCGAAGCTCAGGACGAATACGCGCTGAAATCGCTCGCCAACGCGCTGGAAGCCCAGGACAGCGGCGCATTTGACGGGGAAATTGCGGCCGTTACCGTAAAAACCCGCAAAGGGGAGGTGGTGACCGACGCGGATGAGCAGCCGAAATCGGCGCGCCCGGAAAAAATCCCGACCCTGAAACCGGCGTTCCGCAAGGACGGCACTGTAACGGCGGCGAATGCCTCCTCCATTTCCGACGGCGCGGCTGCACTGGTTCTCGCCTCAGCCGAGGCTGCCGCGGCACAGGGATTGCAGGTCCGCGCCCGTATCCTCGGCCATGCCAGCCATGCGCAGGCACCGGGCTTGTTCACCACCGCACCGGTCCCGGCGGCGCAAAAGCTGCTGAAAAACATTGGCTGGCAGGTTGAAGACGTCGACCTGTGGGAAGTGAACGAAGCTTTTGCTGTGGTGCCGATGGCCTTCATGCATGAGATGGGCATTTCCCGCGGCAAGGTGAATGTAAACGGCGGCGCCTGTGCGCTGGGCCACCCGATCGGGGCCTCCGGCGCGCGGATCATGGTGACCCTGCTGAACGCATTGGAAAAACGCGGTCTCAAGCGCGGCGTGGCCGCCATCTGCATCGGCGGCGGCGAGGGCACGGCGATTGCAATTGAGCGGGTCTGACCTTCACCTTTGTAAAATACTCAAGGGGTGAATTGACCGTTAGGTCAAGAGGGGGCATTGAGCCCCCTCAATGCGTTGAAGGAGAACAGGACATGCGGGCCGACTATGAAACCCTGGCCAAGACAATCGCGTCGCTGACCGAAGGCGAGACGGATGAGGTCGCTCTGATGGCCACTGTCACCTGCGAAGTGCATCATGCCGACGACCGGTTCGACTGGACCGGCTTCTACCGCGCTGTTGCTCCGGAGTTGCTGAAGATAGGCCCGTATCAGGGCGGCCACGGCTGCCTGCAGATCCCGTTTTCCCGTGGTGTCTGCGGTGCCGCGGCGCGCACCGGCGAGGTGCAGCTGGTGGCGGATGTGGAGGCGTTCCCCGGCCATATCGCCTGTGCCTCCTCAACCCGTTCGGAACTGGTGCTGCCGGTCTGGAACGGGCAGGGGGAGTTGATCGGGGTGTTCGACATCGACAGCGACCAGCCGGACGCTTTCACGGCGGAAGATGCGGATCACCTGGCCGCAATCCTGCAGCAGGTGTTCCGCCGCATCTGATTCGCGCATTCAGGGGCTTTGCCCCTCGGCCTGCGGCCTCACCCCAGAGTGTTTTTGACCAGAAAGAAGCAGCCCGGCGCCTGATGGCGCTGGGTTTTTCCTTGCCGGTTACAGGCGGCGTGAAAAAATGCTTGGAAATTTCACGATTCCGGGGCATCGTGAAAAACGAGAGGAAATTTTCACGGACGGGGAGAAGGCTGGTGAACGATCAGGCGCTGGCAGCGGCCACACTGGGGGCGGACATCAGGGCATTGCGCAAGGCGCGCGGGCTGACGCTGGCGGATCTCGCGGCGGTGCTGAACCGGTCTGTCGGCTGGCTGAGCCAGGTTGAGCGGGACAAGTCGGACCCCTCGATTTCCGATCTGCGCGAGCTGGCGCAGGCGCTGGGCGTGCCGATGTCGATGCTGTTCGCCCATTCCGAGGCGCCGGCCGAGGAGCATGGCTATGTGGTGCGGGCCGGCAGCCGCCGCCCGATGGGCTCGGGCGAGGAAGGGTTGATCGAAGAGCTGCTGTCGCCCGACCTGACCGACGATTTCGAGATGGTGCATTCCACCTTCCGCGCGCACTCAAAGATGCAGAAACCGGCGCACAGGCCGACGCAGGAGGTCGGCTACATGATATCGGGCAAGCTGGATCTGCTGATCGGCGGCCGCGCCTTTACCGTTGGTCCTGGCGACAGCTTCCGGATCAAGCATGAACCCTATCAGTGGTCGAACCCCTATGACGAGCCTGCCGTGGCGGTCTGGGTGATCGCGCCGCCGGTGTATTAGGAGAAGTTCAATGATCAAGGGATCCTGCCTCTGCGGCGACATCCGCTTTGAAACAGTGGCCCGGCCGCAAGGCGCCTCGATGTGCCATTGCAGCCAGTGCCGCAAGCAATCCGGCGGCATCTGGTCCTCGGCTTATGTCAAGGATGACGAATTGACTATCACCGGCCCTGTCAGCTGGTTTGCGTCCAGCCCGCTGGCCAAACGCGGCAGCTGCCCGCGCTGCGGCTCCTTCCTGTTCTGGAAGGCGCATGACGAGGACACCACCAGCTTTGCGCTTGGCGCAGTCGACGGCGCCACGGGGATGAAGATCGAAAAGCACATCTTCACCGCCAGTAAAGGCGATTTTTACGAGATTGCGGACGGCGTGCCGCAAAAGGACTGAGACTAGGGAGCGACAATGTCTGATTTTCCAACCAAGGCCCGCGTGGTCATCATCGGCGGCGGCGTCATCGGCGCCTCGTCGCTTTATCATCTGGCCAAGAAAGGCTGGACCGATTGCGTGCTCTTGGAAAAGAACGAGCTGACCGCCGGTTCGACCTGGCACGCGGCCGGCAATGTGCCGACCTTCTCGACCTCCTGGGCGATCATGAACATGCAGCGCTATTCGACCGAGCTGTATGCGCGACTTGGCGAAGAGGTCGACTATCCGATGAACTACCACCAGACCGGCTCGATCCGGCTGGCGCATACCAAGGAGCGGATCCAGGAGTTCGAGCGCGCCTGTTCAATGGGCCGCTACCAGGGCATCGGGATGGAGATGTGGACTCCGGAACAGGCCAAGGCGAACTACCCGTTCCTGGAAACCCACGACCTGGAAGGCGTTCTGTGGGACCCGTCGGACGGCGACATCGACCCGGCGCAGCTGACCCAGGCGCTGGCCAAGGGCGCGCGCGACATGGGGCAGAAGATCATTCGCTTTTGCCCGGCCACCGGTGTGACCCAAAAGGAAGACAAGACCTGGGTCGTGCACACCGAAAAGGGTGACATCGAGTGTGATTACGTGGTCAACGCGGCTGGGTATTATGCCCAGCGTGTCGGGGAATGGTTCAAACCCTTTGGCGGCCGCACCGTACCGATGATGGTGATGTCCCATCAGTATCTGCTGACCGAGCAGATCGATGAGGTGGAAGCCTGGAGCAAGGAACACGGCAAAAAACTGCCGCTGATCCGCGACGTGGACGTGTCCTATTATCTGCGTCAGGAAAAGAACGGCTACAATCTCGGCCCTTACGAGCCGAACTGCAAAGGCCACTGGATGACCGACGACGACCGGATGCCGGACGATTTCTCGTTCCAGCTGTGGTCGGACGATCTGGACCGGATCGAGGACATCGTGACCGATGCGATGGAGCGGGTGCCGCTGATGGCTGCCTCGGGCGTCTCCAGCGTGATCAACGGGCCGATCCCCTATGCCCCCGACGGTCTGCCGCTGATTGGCCCTATGCCGGGTGTCGACAATGCGTTCGAGGCCTGTGTATTCACCTTCGGCATCGCTCAGGGCGGCGGCGCGGGCAAGGTGCTGGCGGAATGGATCGTCGATGGACAGACCGAGTGGGACATGTGGGCAGTCGATCCGCGCCGCTACACCGACTACACCGACCAGGATTACTGCGACAAGAAAGGCATGGAGGTCTACGGCAACGAATACGCCATGCACTTCCCGCACCACGAATGGCCGGCCGCGCGCGGCAAGAAGGTCAGCCAGGTCCATGACAAGATCAAGGAACTGGGCGGCCAGATGGGGGCCTATAACGGCTGGGAACGCGCCAACTGGTTTGCCAAACCCGGTGACGACACCTCTGAAGAGGCTACCCATACCTGGGGCCGCTCCGGCCCGTGGCAGCAGCGGATCAAGGAAGAATGCGAGGCGGTCCGCGACAGCGTCGGCGTGCTGGATCTGCCGGGTTTCTCCCGCTTCAACCTGGAGGGTGAAGGCGCCGCGGAATTCCTGCGCGGCCTGGTCACCGGCGGCCTGCCGAAAGCGGGCCGGATGAACCTGGTCTACATTGCGGACGAGCGCGGCCGCATCCTGACCGAGATGTCCTGCATCCGCCATGGCGAAGACCACTTCACCATGATCACCGCAGGCTCGGCCCAGTGGCACGACTTCGAGATCCTGCGCAAGGCACTGCCCGCAGGCCTGACCCTGACTGATCGCACCACCGATTTTGCGACCATGATTGTCACCGGTCCGAAATCGCGTGAGCTGTTTGCGGGCCTCTCTGACGCCGACTTGTCCCTGGGCTGGCTGACCCACCAGGAAGCCACCGTCGCAGGCAAGCCCGCCTTCCTGGCGCGGGTTTCCTATGCCGGCGAACTGGGCTGGGAAGTCCACTGTGCCAACGAGCATCAGGCAGAGATCTATGCGGCCCTGATCGAAGGCGGCGCCAAACCGTTTGGCATGTATGCGCTGAACTCTCTGCGCATTGAAAAAGGCTACCGCAGCTGGAAGGGCGATCTGTCCACCGATTTCTCCCTGCTCGAAGGCGGGCTGGAGCGGTTTATCAAACTGGACAAGCCGCAGGGCTTCCCGGGCAAGGCCGCTATTCAAAGGGAAAAGCAGCAAGGTCCGAAAAAGACCTTTGTGACCCTGATCGTCGAGGCTGGCGATGCGGATGCACCCTATATGTCCTGCATCTGGAAAGATGGCGGGATCGTGGGCGAGACCACCTCGGGCGACTGGGGCTACCGGGTCAACGCCTCGATTGCGCTGGGCATGGTGCGCAGCGACCTTGCGGTGCCGGGCACCGAGCTGGAGGTCGAAATTTACGGCCAGAAATGCCGAGCGGTGGTCCAGAAAGACGAACCGCTGTGGGATCCGGTCAACGAGCGCCTGCGCGCCTGATAACGGCCATGAGTCCGGGCTGTAGCGGTCCGGGTTGACGCCGCAAAGAAAGACAGCCTGCGCCGCCGGATCGTTTCATGTATCCTGGCGGCGCAGGCGCTCCACGGAAAGGACAGTCCGGTATGGCTGAGATCACGCTTCTTGACGGCTCGATCGGGCAGGAGGTTGTCAAACGGTCCGGCGACCGGGCAACCCCCCTATGGTCCACCGCAGTGATGCTTGACAGGCCCGAAGTGGTCGGCGGCATCCATGCCGATTACTTCGCCGCAGGCGCCACGATTGCCACCACAAACACCTATGCGGTTCTGCGCGACCGGCTGCAGCGCGCCGGGCTGGAAGGCCGCTTCGAAGAACTACTGGAAACGGCAGCTGTTCAAGCGGCCGCCGCACGGAACACCCATGGCTCCGGCCGGGTCGCTGCAGCGCTTGGCCCGCTGATCGCCTCTTACCGCCCGGACATCTGTCCGCCGCAGGACGAAGCGAAACATATCTACGCCGAGCTGGTCTCGCTGCTGGAGCCTTCAGCCGACCTCTTCCTGATCGAGACGGTCTCCTCAATAGAGCATGCCAAAGGCGCGCTGATGGGCTGTTTGGGCACGGATAAGCCGGTCTGGCTGGCCGCCTCCGTCAAGGACGAGGATGGCACCCTGCTGCGTTCCGGAGAGCCGCTTTCATCGCTTGCCCAGATAATCGAGGAGTTCCAGCCCGATGCGGTTCTGCTCAACTGTTCCCGGCCCGAGGTCATCGGCGAAGGACTGAATATCGTGAGAGGATTCGGTAAGCCGTTTGGGGCCTTCGCAAACGGGTTCACCCGGATATCCGAGGGTTTCCTGCAGGACGCCGCCACCGTGGATGCGCTGGAGCAACGCCAGGATCTGGGGCCGGCGGCCTATGCGGATTTTGCGATGGCCTGGGTTGCCCAGGGCGCCGCAATCGTGGGCGGCTGCTGCGAAGTCGGCCCGCATCATATTTCCGAACTGGCCCGTCGGCTGCGCGCGGCCGGGCACCGGATCGTATGACATCGTCTGGCAGGGGGATCTGCATGGCTACTCCGGAAAAACTCAAACCCGCCGCCCCGGCCCCGGCCCGGGTCTGGAATATCGACATCATCGTCACCGAAGGATTTGTGCTGATCGAGATGTCGGCGCTTCTCGAAGTGCTGCGCATTGCCAACCGGGTGCTGGCACAGCCGCCGTTCAAGTGGACGGTGCGCTCGCTGCAGGGCGGCCGGGTCGGCTGTCGGGCAGGCCTCAGCCTGGATACCGAACCCTTTGCAGCAAAACCGGACGCGGATTTCGCCTTCTTCCTGGGTAACTCGGATCCGGATCATCCGGGCCTCAGCTTGGGGCGGGTGATCTCCAGCTACACCTGCCGCGGCATCAAGGTCTATCTGCTGGCCGAGGCCGCCGCCCGCTATATCCGCGACCAGGGCGGTACGGCCGGACGGCTGACCACCCATTGGGAAAACTCTGCCCTGCTGCGCGAGCGCATGGGGCTGAACGATTCCAGCCATGCGCTGGCCAGCGAGGACGGGCTGGTGGTGACCTGCGCTGGCATGGGCTCCACAATCGACATCGCACTGGCTCTGGTCGGGCGGCTCACCTCTGCCGCGGTGCAGATGACCGTGGGCAACATCATGCTGCACGAACAGGTGCGCGATTTCTCCTCACTGCAGCCCTTTGCCGGCGCCAAACCGACGATCACCGGCGACAGCGACCTGGACCATTGCATCCGCATCATGCAGGACAATATCGAGGAACCGGCGCCGATCAGCGAAATCGTGGATGAACTCGGCATCTCGACCCGCTCCCTTGAACGCAAGTTCAAGACCTTCCTGGGCACCACCCCCAACGGTTTCTACCGTGAAATGCGGCTCTCCAAAGCCAATAACCTGCTGCTCAACACCACGATGAGCGTCCGCGAAATCGGCCTCGCCTGCGGATTCCCGAACGGGTTCTCTTCCCTTTACAAAAGCTTTTTCGGCATCACGCCTTTCACCTTGCGCAAACGCCGCCGGCTGGGACAGGACGGTTCGGAGAATATCCTCCAGACCGGAGAATAGCCGGGGAAGCCTGGCGTTTTTGATACATTTTCCGCCGCCTGCTCATGGTAATCACATGCAAACACTGACTGTGGAGCGATGAGATGAGCGATCTTCCCAACAAGGCCCGCGTGGTCATTATCGGCGGCGGCGTGATCGGCTGCTCGGTGGCCTATCACCTGACCAAGCTCGGCTGGAAGGATGTTGTGCTGCTGGAGCGCAAGCAGCTGACCTCCGGCACCACCTGGCACGCCGCCGGCCTGATCGCCCAGCTGCGCGCCACTGCCAACATGACCAAGCTGGCAAAGTACAGCCAGGAGCTGTACGGCGCGCTGGAAGAGGAAACCGGCGTTGCCACCGGCTTCAAGCGCTGCGGCTCGATCACCGTTGCCCTGACCGAAGAACGCAAGGAAGAGATCTTTCGCCAGGCTGCCATGGCGCGGGCATTCGGCGTCGAGGTAGAGGAAATCTCGCCCGAGGAAGTCAAAGCCCGCTACGAACACCTGAATGTCGGCGACGTGACCGCTGGCGTGTGGTTGCCCAAGGACGGGCAGGGCGACCCGGCCAACATCGCCCTGGCCCTGGCCAAGGGCGCCCGCCAGCGCGGCGCGCTGGTCAAGGAACGCATCAAGGTCACCGGCATCTCCAAGGACGGCCGCCGCGTCACCGGGGTGGATTGGATCAGCGACGACGGCCAGTCCCAGGGCCATATCGAGGCCGACATGGTGGTGAACTGCGCCGGCATGTGGGGACAAGAGGTTGGCCGCATGGCAGGCGTCAACGTGCCGCTGCACGCCTGCGAGCATTTCTACATCGTGACCGAAGGCATCGCGGGCCTCACCCAGATGCCGGTGCTGCGAGTGCCGGACGAATGCGCCTACTACAAGGAAGACGCCGGAAAGATCCTGCTGGGCGCCTTTGAACCGAACGCCAAGCCCTGGGCGATGAACGGCATCCCCGACACATTCGAATTCGACCAGCTGCCCGAGGATTTCGACCACTTCGAGCCCATTCTCGAGGCCGCCTGCAACCGGATGCCGATGCTGGCCGAGGCCGGTATCCATACCTTCTTCAACGGGCCTGAATCCTTCACTCCCGACGACGCCTACCACCTGGGCCTGGCACCGGAGATGGACAACTTCTGGGTTGCTGCGGGCTTCAACTCGATCGGCATCCAGTCGGCCGGCGGCGCTGGCATGGCTCTGGCGCAGTGGATGGAAGACGGCCAGAAACCGTTTGATCTGGGCGATGTGGACATCTCCCGCATGCACCCGTTCCAAGGCAACAAACACTACCTGTTCGAACGTTCGAAAGAGACCCTGGGCCTCTTGTACGCCGACCATTTCCCCTACCGCCAAAAGGCCACCGCCCGCGGCGTGCGCCGCACTCCCTTCCATCACCATTTGCTGCAGCAGGGCGCGGTGATGGGTGAAATCGGCGGCTGGGAACGCGCCAACTGGTTTGCGGGCGAAGGCCAGGAACGCGAATACCAGTACAGCTGGAAGCGGCAGAACTGGTTCGAAAACTCGGCTGCCGAACACAAGGCGTTGCGTGAAAACGCCGGCATGTACGACATGTCTTCCTTCGGCAAGATCCGCGTCGAAGGCCCGGATGCCGAAGCCTTCCTGAACTACATCTGCGGCGCCAATGTCTCGGTGCCTGCGGGCAAGATCGTTTACACCCAGTTCCTCAACCCGCGCGGCGGCATCGAGGCTGACGTCACCGTCACCCGCCTGTCGGAGACCGTCTATCTGGTGGTCACCCCGGCAGTGACCCGTCTGGCCGACCAGACCTGGATGATGCGGCACAAGGGCGATTTCAACGTCGTGCTCACCGATGTGACGGCGGGCGAGGGCGTGCTGGCAGTAATGGGGCCGAACGCCCGAAAACTGCTGCAGAAAGTGTCGCCCAACGATTTCTCCAACGAGGTGAACCCTTTTGGCACCGCGCAGGAGATCGAGCTGGGCATGGGTCTCGCCCGTGTGCACCGGGTGACCTATGTCGGCGAACTCGGCTGGGAGATTTATATCCCGGCGGAAATGTCCGGCCATGCGTTCGAAACCCTGTGGGAAGCCGGCCAGGACATGGGGCTGAAACTCTGCGGCATGCACATGATGGACAGCTGCCGGATCGAAAAGGGCTTCCGCCACTTCGGCCATGACATCACCTGCGAGGACAATGTCATCGACGCAGGCCTCGGCTTTGCGGTTGCCACCGGCAAGGACGATTTCATCGGCAAGGCGGCGGTGCTGGCACGCAAGGAAACCGGTCCCAAGAACCGCATGGTTCAGTTCAAGCTGACTGACGCCGAGCCGCTGTTGTTCCACAACGAGCCGATCATCCGCGACGGCAAATATGTGGGCTACCTCAGCTCCGGAAACTACGGCCACACGCTGGGCGCTGCCATCGGCATGGGCTATGTGCCCTGCGAAGGCGAAAGCGCAGCAGATGTTCTGGGTTCATCTTACGAGATCGACGTCTGCGGTGTGAAGGTCAAAGCCGAAGCCTCCTTGAAGCCGATGTATGATCCGAAATCCGAGCGGGTGAAGGCCTAAGCACCTCTCCAGTGTTTTGCCCGCCCCGTATCACGCCCCGGCCGCAACGCCGGGGCGTTTTCCGGTACTGTCCCCGCGGGGATACGACCAGATTATCCAACCCTGTCCCCGCAGGGACAGCGACGGGTTCTGCGGCAACGTTTTCCACGGTTTGGCCCTAATGCCGCCTGCCGCCTCTTGACCCCGCCGGGAAACCCTTGGAGAAATCCATAAAAGCCTTGTGCGGCAGGGGTAAACCGGTAGGTTGCTTGTCCCGGCCACTGACACGGGCATGACGAAGAGGATTTGGGACATGAAGATCAGCATCGAACGCGGCACGCTTCTCAAGGCTGTGGCTCAGGCACAGTCTGTGGTTGAGCGCCGCAATACCATTCCAATCCTGGCGAATGTGCTGATCGAAGCCGAGAGCGACAGCGTCCAGTTCCGCGCAACCGACCTGGATATCGAAGTGGTCGACAAGGCGCCCGCCCAGGTGGAGCGCGCCGGTGCCACCACCGTGGCCGCCACCACCCTGCACGAGATTGTCCGCAAGCTGCCCGACGGTGCGCTTGTCACCTTGAGTGCGGACGCCGCAACCGGCCGTCTGACGGTGGAGGCGGGCCGGTCGAACTTCTCGCTGGCGACCCTGCCGCGGGAGGATTTCCCGGTGATGGCCTCGTCGGAATACCACTCGAACTTCGCCGCCAAGGCCGCGGTGCTGCGCCGTCTGTTCGACAAGTCGAAATTTGCGATCTCAACCGAGGAGACCCGGTACTATCTGAACGGTGTCTATTTGCATGTCTCCACCGCGACGGAAGGCGGCAAGGCGCTGCGGGCCGTGGCCACCGACGGTCACCGTCTGGCCCGGATTGACGCCGAACTGCCGCTGGGCGCCGAGGACATGCCGGGCGTGATCGTGCCGCGCAAGACCGTGGGCGAGCTGCGCAAGCTCCTGGACGACGATGACATGGACATCGCCGTGTCGGTTTCGGAAACCAAGGTGCGCTTTGCCACCCCGAACATCACCCTGACCTCCAAGGTGATCGACGGCACCTTCCCCGACTACACCCGGGTGATCCCGGCCGGTAACACCCGCCGTCTGGAAGTGGACGCCGCCGAGTTTGCCCAGGCGGTGGACCGGGTCGCAACTGTGTCCTCCGAACGCTCCCGCGCGGTGAAGCTGCAGCTGGAAGAAGACCGCCTGATCCTGTCGGTGAATGCGCCGGACAGCGGTGCCGCGGAAGAAGAGCTGGCAGTGGCCTATAACGACGAGCGGCTGGAAATCGGATTTAATGCCAAGTACTTGCTGGAGATCGCCAATCAGGTGGACCGGGAAAACGCCGTGTTCATGTTCAATTCCTCCGGCGACCCGACCCTGATGCGCGAAGGCAGCGACGAAAGCGCCGTTTACGTCGTGATGCCGATGCGGGTCTGACGCGGCTGACGGTGCTGACTGCCCTGCCGGGCGGCGGGACGCGAGTATTTTTGGAAAGATGAAACGGGAGCGCGCCGCGTGCTGGCCCTGACAGCCCTGACCTTGTCCCATTTCCGCTCGCATTTGCGGGCGGAACTGCGTTTGGACGGGCGTCCCGTGGCCATTCACGGGGACAACGGCGCGGGCAAGACCAATATCCTGGAAGCGGTGTCTCTGTTTTCGCCCGGCCGCGGGTTGCGCCGGGCCAGCGCGGCGGAGATGGCGCGCCAGCCGGAGGCGCTGGGGTGGAAGCTGAAGGGGGAATTGCGGGCGCCCTCGCAGGCCTATGAGGTGGAAACCTGGTCCGAGGGCGGCAATGCCCGGCAGGTGAAGATCGACAATAAATCCGCTAGCCAGATTGCGCTGGGGCAGGTGGCCCGGGTGGTCTGGCTGATCCCGGCGATGGACCGGCTGTGGATCGAGGCGGCCGAAGGGCGGCGGCGCTTTCTCGACCGGATTGCGCTGAGTTTCGAGCCGTCTCATGCCGAGGTCTCGCTGGCCTATGAAAAGGCGATGCGCGAGCGCAACCGGCTGCTGAAGGAGCAGGTGCGCGACGCCGCCTGGTACCGGGTGCTGGAAGACCGGATGGCCGCCGCCGGGCACCGGATCCATGCGGCACGGGTGCAGGCAGTGGATTTGCTGCAGCTGGCGCAGGCGGAGGCGGAAACGGCCTTTCCAGCGGCGGAGCTGGAGTTGCTGCAGTCCGAAGGCAGCATGCCGTCGTCTGAGGCGGATTTCAAAGAAGCCCTGGAGGAAAGCCGGTTCCGGGATCTCGCGGCGGGCCGGACCCTTGTCGGGCCGCACAGAACCGATCTGATCGGCACCTACCAGGCAAAAGGGATCCCGGCCAAAGAGTGCTCAACCGGCGAGCAGAAGGCGCTGCTGGTGTCGCTGATCCTGGCCAACGCGCGGGCGCTGGCGCAGCGGGAAGGCGCGCCGCCGATCCTGCTGCTGGATGAGGTCGCCGCGCATCTGGATGCCGCCCGCCGCGCCGCGCTCTATGACGAGATCTGCACGCTCGGCACCCAGGCCTGGATGACCGGAACCGGGCCGGAGCTGTTTGCCGAATTGGACGGGCGGGCGCAGGTGCTGGAGGTGTCCGACAGCGGCGGCACTTCGGAGGTTCTGCAGAAATGACCGTTTCTCCCTGGGATCTGACCCTCTATGCGGGGGCGCTGCTGATCTTGTTCCTGACTCCCGGCCCGGTGTGGCTGGCGCTGATGGCACGTTCGGTGTCGGGCGGGTTCCAGGCGGCCTGGCCATTGGCGGCGGGGGTGGCTTGCGGCGACATCCTGTGGCCGCTGATCGCCGTGGCCGGCATGTCCTGGGTGGTGTCGGAATTCACCGGCATCATGACCGCGCTGCGCTGGCTGGCCTGCCTTATGTTCCTCGGCATGGGTTATTTGCTGATCCGCCATGCCGGCGAGGCGGTTGAAGAAAACCGGGCACTCACCCGCCCTGGCATTTGGGCGGGGTTCATGGCCGGCATAGCGGCGATCCTGGGCAATCCCAAAGCCATTCTGTTCTACATGGGCGTTCTGCCCGGTTTTTTTGACCTGACGTCCACGTCCTGGACGGATGTTGCCGCGATCGTGACGTTGTCTTTCGTGGTTCCGCTGGCGGGCAATCTTGCATTGGCCGGCATGGTGCACCGGGTGCGGCGTGCGGTGACCTCGACGCGGATCCGGCGGCGCATCAACCTGGTCTCCGGCGGCCTGCTGATCGCGGTGGGGCTTTTGATTCCGGTATTCTAGGCAGGCGGCTGCAGCCAGGCCTTCAGGTAAGGCTCCAGCGTCCGGGCAGGCGGTGCCTCGTTGTTATGCTCCATGCAGAACCAGACGCCCAGCACATGGTTCAGGAAGGCCTGAATGCCTTCTGCCAATAGCTGCGGCGGCGGGCTTTGGCGAATGCTGCCGGCGGCCTGCATGTACTGCAGCCAGCGGGCCAGCAGCGCGACCTGCCGGGTGAAGCTTGCGGTAACCACCTCATCCGGTTCCGCCGCTGTGGTGCCTGAGTAGCGCAGCAGAAGATCGAAAATGACCCGGTCCTGCGCGACATAGTCTAGATGCGGTGCGAGGCGGGCGGTCAGGCCGGGAATATCCGAAGGGGCCCCGGCGGATTCCATCCCGTCGAGCAGCCGCGTCACCTCCTCCCCGATCAGGACTGCCAGCAGCCCGTCCTTGTCCTTGAAATGGGAAAACAGGGTGCCCTTGGCGACGCCGGCCCGGGCAACCACATCTTCGACCCGCAAACCGCTGTAGCCCTGCTCCTGCACGATGGCTGCCGCCACACTTAGCAGTTTTGCCCGGGTTTCCAGCCGCCGCTTCTGGGGTGCGCGTGTCATGTCTGAGCCTCACGGGTTCGTTATTGACCGCGGTCACTTTTGCAATTGACCGCGGTCACTTTTGATTCAATAAAGTGACCAAGGTCAACTTAATGCGTGGAGCCCGAAATGTCTGCCCGGAAAATCCTGATCCTGAACGGCCACCCCGGCCAAGCATCCCTGTCGAAATCGCTGTGCGCCGCCTATCAAGCCGCCGCAGAGGAAAACGGCCATAAAATACGCAGCCATGACATCTCGCAGATGCAGTTCGACATGGATTATGGCCAAAGCGGGTATAAGGATCCCAAGCCGCTGGAACCGGATCTGGCAGCCTTTCTGGAGGATCTGGAGTGGGCAGAGCATGTGGTCATGGCCGCGCCCCTGTGGTGGGGTGCGATTCCTGCCAAGCTGAAGGCAGTCTTTGACCGCGCATTGCTGCCCGGGCGGGCCTTTGACACCCGCAACGCCAATTTCATGGGCCTGCCAGCGCCGATGCTGACAGGAAAGACGGCCCGGGTTCTGCTGACGTCGGACACCCCGGCGCTGCTGCTGCGGCTGTTCTACGGTAACGCAGTGAAGACATTCATCAGCCGCCAGATCCTCGGCTTTGTGGGCATTAAGCCCACCCGCTTCACCACTTTTGCCCCGGCAACAGACGCGCCGGAAACCAAGGTGAAATCCTGGCTTGCGGCGGCTGGCGGGCTGGGGGCCAAGGCGGCCTGATTCTGCCCAGAAAAAAAAGGGCTTGCGCGTGACAATCCCGGCCAGGTTTCGTATAAAATCCCGAAGCAAAGACAGGAAGATGCGAATGTCCGGAAACGAGCAGGCCCCCGCAGAATATGGCGCGGATTCCATCAAGGTTCTCAAAGGGTTGGAGGCGGTTCGCAAACGCCCCGGCATGTATATCGGGGACACCGACGATGGCTCGGGCCTGCACCACATGGTCTATGAAGTCGTGGACAACGGCATCGACGAGGCGCTGGCGGGCCACGCCGACCACGTGACGGTGAAAATCCACGCCGATTCCAGCGTCTCTGTCAGCGACAACGGCCGCGGCATTCCGGTCGGCATCCACGAGGAGGAAGGCGTCTCGGCGGCCGAGGTCATCATGACCCAGCTGCATGCGGGCGGCAAGTTCGACAGCAACTCCTACAAGGTCTCGGGCGGCCTGCACGGCGTGGGTGTTTCGGTGGTGAACGCACTCTCCGATTGGCTGGAACTGCGCATCTGGCGCGACGGCAAGGAGCATATCGCCCGGTTTGAACGCGGCGAGACCGCCAAACATCTGGAAGTGGTCGGCGATTGCGGCGACCGGACCGGCACCGAGGTGCGTTTCCTGGCCTCGACTGACACGTTTTCCAACCTCGAGTACATCTTCGAGACACTGGAAAAGCGCCTGCGGGAACTGGCCTTCCTGAACTCCGGCGTGCGGATCATCCTGATTGACGAGCGCCCGGCCGAGCGGCTGGAGATAGAGCTGTTCTATGAGGGCGGGGTCAAGGAATTCGTCAAATATCTGGACCGCCACAAGACTCCGGTGATGGAAACCCCGGTTTACATCATCGGCGAACGGGACGAGATTGTCGTCGAGATCGCCATGTGGTGGAATGACAGCTATCATGAAACGGTGCTGCCCTTCACCAACAACATCCCGCAGCGCGATGGCGGCACCCATGTGGCGGGCTTCCGCGGCGCGCTGACCCGGACCATCAACAATTACGCGCAGACCTCGGGCATCGCAAAGAAGGAAAAAGTCAGCTTCACCGGCGACGACGCCCGCGAAGGGCTGACTTGCGTGCTGTCGGTGAAAGTGCCGGATCCGAAATTCTCCAGCCAGACCAAGGACAAACTGGTGTCGTCCGAGGTGCGCCCGGTGGTCGAAAGCCTGGTCGGGGAAAAACTGTCAGAGTGGTTTGAGGAAAACCCCGGCCAGGCCAAGCAGATCGTCGGCAAGATCGTCGAGGCCGCGCTGGCCCGCGAGGCCGCCCGCAAAGCCCGCGAACTGACCCGCCGTAAGACCGCGATGGATGTGAATTATCTGGCCGGCAAGCTGAAAGACTGTTCCGAGAAAGACCCCTCCAAGACCGAAGTCTTCCTCGTCGAGGGGGATTCGGCCGGCGGCTCGGCCCAGACCGGCCGGGACCGGCAGACGCAGGCGATCCTGCCGCTGAAAGGCAAGATCCTGAACGTGGAGCGCGCCCGCTTTGACCGGATGCTGGGCAGTCAGGAGATCGGCAACCTGGTGATGGCGCTGGGCACCGGCATCGGCCGCGACGAGTTCAATATCGAAAAACTGCGCTACCACAAGATTGTCATCATGACCGATGCGGACGTCGACGGCGCCCATATCCGCACCCTGCTGCTGACCTTCTTCTACCGGCAGATGCCGGAGCTGATCGAAGGCGGCTACCTCTATATTGCGCAGCCGCCGCTCTATAAGGTCAGCCGCGGCAAATCCGAGGTCTATCTGAAGGATCAGGCCGCTATGGATGACTACCTGGTCAACCAGGGGGTCGAGGGCGCGGTGCTCAAGCTGGGAACGGGCGAAGAGCTGACCGGCCAGGATCTGAAACGCGTGGTTGACGAGGCGCGCCAGCTGAAACGGGTTCTGGATGCCTTCCCGACCCATTACCCGCGCCACATTCTGGAGCAGGCCGCCGTGGCAGGCGCCTTTGTCCCCGGTGCGGTGGATTCCGATCTGCAGGGCGTCGCCGACAAGGTTGCGGCGCGGCTGGACGCCATTGCGCTGGAATATGAGCGCGGCTGGCAGGGCCGGATCACCCAGGATCACGGCATCCGCCTGGCCCGCATCCTGCGCGGCGTCGAGGAAGTGCGCACCCTGGACGGCCCGATGCTGCGCTCCGGCGAGGCGCGCAAGACCGGCAGCTTCACCCAAAGCCTGCAGGAAGTCTACGGCACCACTGCCCAGCTGCACCGCCGCGACCGCAGCCAGATTATCCACGGGCCGCTGGAGCTTCTGAAAGCGATCCTGGAGGAAGGCGAAAAGGGTCTTTCGCTTCAGCGCTACAAAGGTCTCGGCGAAATGAACCCGGACCAGCTGTGGGAAACTACGCTGGATCCTGATGCCCGCACCCTGCTGCAGGTGCGGATCGACGATATGGTCGAGGCGGATGACCTGTTCACCAAACTGATGGGCGATGTCGTCGAACCCCGCCGCGAGTTTATCCAGAAGAACGCGCTCAGCGTCGAAAACCTGGATTTCTGATCGCTTGTAGGGAAGCGGATATTTCTTCGCGGCGCGCATAGTTTTTCGCGCTGCGAGAGGCCCAAAATCTAAAATAATTGTTTATTATTAGTAGATTGTAGAGAAAAATGCTCTCCAGCACCGTGTCGGGCAGGATTACCCCGCGTCAGTGTTTTAGTTAGGTCTTGGAACTTCGTGCTTGCGCCCTGATTATTCTCAATTTTGCCATTGCCCATGAAGGGCAACGGAAGACGGTTCCAGCAAAACTCCAACGCTCGATGCGGGGGGGAGAGAGAGGACAACGAAAACGGCGGAGAGCAGATGGGGTGGACGACTCCCGCTCCCGGCGTAGCAATGCGCCATAAAGCAGGTGTCAGAATCTGCGATAGAGAGGAGTCAGCCCATGAAAGTTTCCACCGCGGTTTGGATTTGGCCAAGTCCATCTTTCATGTGCACGGTGTCACGGAGGACGGAGACACTGCGTTCAACCGCGGGCTCAGGTGTTGACATTCTTTCAGCGTATTGAGCCGTGGCTTGTAGGCTTGTATGTTACCGCTTCGACCGCGAGTATGCAGTGCTGCGGTCGAACAGCACCATTGGCGGTGACTTCTGGAGGCTCCAGGGCAATGGCGCGGAGTGGTGAAAAAAATTGCGCGCAAAGTACGCGCAAGTCATTGCCCGGTAACACCACAGACGAAAAAATAAGCGGACACCTACAGACGCTTCGCTTGAGATCTGCGGTGCATTGCTACCTGCTGAATTTTGAGTTGTTGTGCCCCGATGCCCATCATTGATGGGGCCAACCACCATCAGCACGGGTATTTCCCTGTGAACAGCGTTCTCGGCTTCTCTCGCTGACGCTGCTGTAATTTTTAACTGCCGAGGGCCACATTGAGCCTCGTTGCCACGGTGGCTGCAGTCGGTAGGTAACTACGTTTTCCGGAAGAAAACACCTGGCGTTCGGCTGGGTGGATTACGGGATTACTCTACGCGCCAAGGCAGCGCTCAGACATGGTGGCGAACATGCCCGAACACGGCGCAACCGCCGAAAAGATCTGGAAACTTCCTGCAGGCACCGTTCCCGGCTGGGCCGGCTCCCATGCGGTGAATCAGAGCCGCGCTCCGAAGGACGGCAAAATCCACTGCTGCTGGGGGCAGGTGAACAACAATATGCAGGCCGCCCCCAACATGATACAGGAAGGGCCGCCGGGTTCCCGCAATCCCGACAACTTCATCGTGGTGCCGAATGCTTAGCCGCCGCTGATCCCGCACAAGACCGACAACTACAAGGTCGATCGCAACTCCAACAAATGCCTGACCTGCCACAGCCGCACCACGGGGGAGGACAGCCATACGCCGATGATCCCGGTCACCCATTTCATGAACCGCGAGGGCCGGACACTCGGCGCGGTCAGCCCGCGGCGCTATTTCTGCACCCAGTGCCATGTGGTGCAGACCAATGCGCGGCCGCTGGTCGAAAATGAGTTTGTCGATGTCGACATGCTGCTGGACTACGTGCATTCGAAACAGGACGGGGCTGACTGATGTAGAGTTTCATCAAACGCGCCTGGTGGATCATCACCCGCCAGTCCAAGCGCGGCAGATGCCCATGAGCGGTTCCTGTTCACCGGTGAAAAGACCTGCATAAACTGCCACAAGGGCATCGCCCACCAGCTGCCTGGCATGGCCGCAGCCGAAGGCAAAGACCACGCAGGCGCGTGGCCGCCGCTGGCGGGGCGGGCAGCCGCACACCGCACGGCCGCGCCCGCGCGGCCGTTTCGAAGGGCTGATTTCGCGCCGCAGGCTTACAGCGGGATGCTGCCCAGATGATCCGCACCGCGCGCGCGGGCCAGCTTCATCTGCTTCTGCCGCTCGCGGAACCGTGCCTTGTCCTCGTCCGAGGTCCGATCGATGCACAGGTGGCAGGACACGCCCTGTTCAAACCCGGGGCGGGCCTTGTCTTCCGGCAGGATCGGGCGGCGGCAGCCGTGGCACAGCTCATGCGGGCCTTCCACCAGCCCGTGGCCGACCGACACCCGGTTGTCGAAGACAAAGCATTCGCCGTCCCAGGTGCTGTTCTCCGCCGGCACTTCCTCCAGATAGCGCAGGATGCCGCCCTTCAGGTGGTAGACATCCTCCACCCCTTGGCCCAGCAGGTAATTGGTCGATTTCTCGCAGCGGATGCCGCCGGTGCAGAACATGGCCACGCGTTTGTTATGAAAACGCGCCTTGTTTTCTTCCCACCAGGCCGGGAATTCGCGGAAGCTTTCGGTCTTGGGGTCGATCGCGCCCTCGAAGGTGCCGATCGCCACTTCGTAGTCATTGCGGGTGTCGATCAGGACCACATCATCCTGCCGGATCAGATCGTTCCACTCCTCCGGCTCGACGTAATGCCCGACGGAGGCCCGCGGGTTCACGTCCGGCTGACCCATGGTCACGATCTCTTTCTTCAGCCGCACCTTCATCCTGCCGAACGGCGGCTCGGCGGCGGTGGCTTCTTTCCACTCCAGATCCGCACAGCCGGGCAGCGACCTGATATGCGCCAGCGCCGCATCGATTCCGGCCCGCGGGCCGGCAATGGTGCCATTGATCCCTTCCTGCGCCAGCAGCAGCGAGCCTTTGACGTCCTGAGCCTGGCACAGCTCCAAAAGCGCCGGGCGGATCGCGGCGGGATCGGGGAAACGGGTGAAGTGATAGAGGGCAGCAATCGTGTACATGCCCCGGCCTTAGAACCATGGCGCGCGGTTTTCAAGAGAAAGAACCCCCTCCGCGGCGCCAATAAAATAAGGGCTTTGGATATATGTTTTCCGCGGCACCGGGCGGCCGTCGGCCAGCAGGAGTTCCCAAGACGCAGCTGTATCGCTACAAATTGTGCAAGCCAGCAAAGGAGTTGCCGATGACCGAGGCCCTGATCGTTGTCGATGTGCAGAATGATTTCTGCCCCGGAGGCGCACTGGCGGTGCCCGGCGGGGACGAGGTAACGGCCCCCATCAATGCGATGATGGACCGGTTCGACGCCGTGATCCTGACCCAGGACTGGCACCCGGCGGGGCATTCCTCCTTTGCCTCGTCGCATCCGGGAAAGGCCCCGTTCGACACGGTGGAGATGCCCTATGGCCCACAGGTTCTGTGGCCGGATCACTGCGTGCAGGGCAGCAAGGGGTCGGAATTTCACCAGGATCTGCGCACCGGCGGCGACCTGATCATCCGCAAGGGCTTCCGGCCGGGAATCGACAGCTACTCGGGGTTCTTCGAGAACGACCAGACCACCCCGACCGGGCTGGAGGGGTACTTGCGCAGCCGTGGCATCACGGCGCTGACCCTGGCCGGGCTGGCCACAGATTTTTGCGTTGCCTTCACTGCCCTGGATGCGGCGCGGCTTGGCTTTTCCGTCACGGTTGAACTGGCGGCCTGCCGCGCCATCGATCTGGATGGATCGCTGCAGACAGCACTGGAGGGAATGGCGAGTGAAGGTGTGAACCTGCAGCCTTGAGGGGAGTGGAAAAATATTAACAAACGTGTTGCTATGCTGCCCGGGCACCCGGACAGACGCCAAGGCTGATTGATGGACACTTCGGACTGGGCCGGCAATGGACCGCTGGCCAACTTCAACAGGCGATACGGTTCGCTTGAGCTGCTGCTGCGCTATTGCCGCGGCCATGTCCGGGCGTTCCGGGCCCGTCTGCTGTTCATGACCTTTGCCTTCGCCGTTCTTGGCCTGGCCGTGCCGCCGGTTTACGCATTGCTGGCTTTTGCGCTTGCCGTTGCCGGGGATGTTGCCGACTGCCTCCTGCTGCGCCGGGCGGATCATCTGGTCCGCCGCGGGATGGGCGAGGGGGGCTGCGGCGGCTGACAGCGCTGACCGCCTTTTTGCACGCCTTGGCGCTTGGCGCGGCGGCGTCGGTTCCGTTCTGGGGCGAAACGCAGGCACCGCTGTCGCACGCGCACTATGAACCGCTGTATACTATCTGCCTGCTGACCGGGATGGCGATCAATGCCGGGCTGGTGCTGCCGTATCACCCGCTTGCGGTCACTGCCAGACTTGTCACCTATGCTGTGCTGCCGGTTGTCTTTCTGGCAGTGGAGATCGTTGAAACCCCGGTCATGGCGCCAGTGTATTCGCTGCATCTGGCCGGGCTGCTTGCGCTTATTGCCTCGTTTATCTGGTTTCTGACCCATGTCATGCGCAATTTCAGCCGGAACCGCAGCGTCCTGCTGGCCCAGGCCCTCCAGCAGGAGGAACTGGAAGCCGCCTATGTCCGGCTTTCCGATCAGAAAATGGAGGCCAAGCGCCTGGCGCTGGTCGCCAAAAATGCCAACGACAGCGTGATGCTGATGGACCGCGACGGGCGCATCACCTGGGTGAACGACAGTTTCACCCGCATCTCCGGTTACAGCTTTGACGAGGCGCGGGGCCAGTTTCCCGGCGATCTGCTGAAATGCGATGAGACCGATCCTGCGACGGTCCAGCTGCTGCAAGACAGCCTGCGTCATGCGCGGCCTGTGCGGGTGGAGGTCCGCAACCGCTGCAAGGACGGGCGGCGGGTCTGGATCGAGACCAACCAGGTGCCGATGCTGAATGCGGCCGGCGATCTGGAAACCCAGATCGCGGTGGAGCGCGACATCACCGCGGCCAAGGAGCATGCTCAGCAATTGGAGCAGGCCCGTGCCGCTGCCGAGGAAGGCGCCCGCGCCAAGGCCGACTTCCTGGCCACGATGAGTCACGAAATCCGCACCCCGATGAACGGGGTGATCGGCATGGCGCAGCTGTTGCGCGAGAGCAGCCTGACCGAAGAGCAGGCCCTGTACGCCGACACCATCCTCAGTTCGGCGGATACCCTGCTGGCGCTGATCAATGATGTCCTCGATTTTTCGCAAATGGATGCCGGGGAGCTGAACCTCAGCCAGGTCAACTTTGATCCGCACGCCTGCTTTGAAGAAACGATCCGCCTGCTGCAGGCCCAGGCAGACGCCAAGGGGCTGGAGCTGGTTCTGAAAATCACGGGCCGCGTGCCCTGCCGGCTATGCGGGGATGACCGGCGGATCCGGCAGATTCTGATGAACCTCACCGGCAATGCGATCAAGTTCACGGAACAGGGCCGTGTGGTGGTGACGCTGGATGCCGAACCGGCGGCATCGGGGGCCGGCTACGATCTGGTGTTCTCGGTGGCAGATACCGGAATTGGCATCGCCGCAGAAAAGCTTGGCAAGGTGTTTGAGCGGTTTTCCCAGGCGGATGCCGCGATCAGCCGCCGCTTTGGCGGCACCGGGCTTGGGCTGGCCATTTCCCGCCGCTTGGCGGAAGCAATGGACGGCAGCATCGCGGCCGCGTCGGAACCGGGCCTGGGATCCTGTTTCACGGTGCGGCTGGGGTTGCAAACGCCTCTGGCGGAACCTGTAAAAACGCCCGCTGCACCGGCCTGTCCGGATGGGTCCGCGGCACTGGAGGGGCTGCGGGTTCTGGTGGCCGAGGACAACGCGGTGAACCGGGTGCTGATAGAAAAGTTCCTGCAATCCACCCCGGTGGCGCTGGCCTTTGCCAAGGATGGCCGCGAGGCCGTGGCGCGTTTTGAAGACTTTGCGCCGGATGTCATTCTGATGGATATGTCGATGCCGCAGATGGACGGGCTGGAAGCCACCCGGGCGATCCGTGCCGGGGCCCTGCCGCAGCCGGCCATCGTGGCCCTGACCGCCAACGCATTCGAGTCCGACCGCAAGGCCTGCCTGGATGCCGGCATGGATGACTTTATGAGCAAGCCGATCAGCCGGAGTGCGCTTCTGGACGTGCTGGGCCAGGTGGCCCAGCAGGCGCAAGCCCGCCGCGCGGGTTGATTTCCTTGCCCCTGCAGTCGGGCTAATCTATCAATCAGTGACCCTTATGATCGAGGCTGCCGGTGGATATTGCAACCCGCGTTTACAATCACAAATGGAAGATCGATCCGATCGTCCGGTCTCTGATTGATACCGACTTCTACAAGCTTCTGATGTGCCAGTCAGTGTTCCGCAACAAGCCGGACACCACGGTGACATTCTCGCTGATCAATCGCTCCGCCCATGTGCCGCTGGCCCGGCTGATCGACGAGGGCGAGCTGCGCGAGCAGCTGGATCACATCCGCTCGCTGTCGCTCAGCCGCGGCGAAAGCACCTGGCTGCGCGGCAATACGTTTTATGGCAAGCGGCAGATGTTCCGCCCCGATTTCATGGAATGGTTCGAGGGGCTGCGCCTGCCGCCCTACCATCTGGAACGGAAGGGCGACCAGTATGAGCTGACCTTCGAGGGCAAATGGCACGAGGTGATGCTGTGGGAAATCCCGGCGCTGGCAGTGCTGATGGAACTGCGCAGCCGTGCGGTGATCAACAGCATGGGCCGGTTTGAACTTCAGGTGCTCTATGCCCGCGCCATGACCAAGGTCTGGGAAAAAATCGAACGCCTGCGCGGCATCGGCGGGCTGACGATTGCCGATTTCGGCACCCGCCGCCGCCATTCCTTCCTGTGGCAGGACTGGTGCGTGCAGGCGATGCACGAGGGGCTGGGGGGCAAGTTCACCGGCACCTCCAACTGCCTGATCGCCATGCACCGCGAGGTGGAGGCGATCGGCACCAACGCGCATGAGCTGCCGATGGTCTATTCGGCACTGGCAGACAGCGACGCGGCGCTGGCCCGGGCGCCCTATGACGTGCTGTCCGACTGGCATGACGAGCACGAGGGCAACCTGCGCATCATCCTGCCGGATACCTATGGCACCCAAGGTTTCCTGGACCGCGCCCCGGACTGGCTGGCCGGCTGGACCGGCATCCGCATCGACAGCGGCGACCCGGCCAAGGGCGCGGAGGTGGCGATCAACTGGTGGCAGCAGCGGGGCGAGGATCCGGCGGACAAACGGGTGATTTTCTCGGATGGCCTCGATGTGCAGCAGATCGCCGACCTGCACGCCCGGTTTTCCTCCCGCACCAAGGTCTCCTTCGGCTGGGGGACGCTGCTGACCAATGATTTCCGCGGCCTTGTCCCCGGCGACGCGCTGGCGCCGTTCTCGCTGGTCTGCAAGGCGGTTGCCGCCAATGGCCGCCCCACGGTGAAACTCTCCGACAACCCGGAAAAAGCGATGGGACCGGCGGCAGAAATCGCGCGCTACAAGCGGGTGTTCGGCGTTGGCGATCAAGAGCGGCAGGCGGTAATCGTTTGATAAGACTTTGCCAGTCTTGCGGCGGGTTTCAGGCAAGGCGGTACAATTAGTGGCAGAACCTCTGCCCCAATGTTTCGCGCGCGAAACATTGGGTAATAGTTGCTGACCTGAATGCCGGCCCTAGCCGTGATGCGCCGCAACGGTTTTAAGCTGCGAAAATCCGTACAGCGCCTCAAACCCCTTTTCCCGCCCGTGGCCGGATTTTCCGACCCCGCCGAAAGGCAGTTCCACGCCGCCGCCGGCGCCGTAATTGTTGAGGAATACCTGCCCCGCGCGCAGGCGTTTCGCCAGCCGCATCTGCCGCGCACCGTCACGGGTCCAGACGCTGGCGACCAGCCCGTAATCGGTCGCGTTGGCGATCCGCAGCGCGTCTTCCTCCGTGTCAAAGGGGATCAGCACCTGAACCGGGCCAAAGATCTCCTCCCGTGCCAGCACATGGTCTTCCGGCACGTCGGCAAACAGGGTGGGGCGCACATAGGCGCCGGTCTTTGGCGCCTGCGGAACGATGCTGCCTTGCGCCGCCACCAGCAGGTCTGCGCCCTGCTCCAGATAACCCTCGACAATCTGCTTTTGCCGGGCAGAGATCAGCGGTCCTAGCCGCAAGTCCGCGACTGCCGGCCCCACGGTCAGCGCGCCATAGGCCGCTGCCATCCGCGCCTTCACCTCGTCATAGACCCCGCGCTGCACCAGAATGCGGGAGGAGGCCGAACAGGTCTGGCCCGCATTCTGAATGCCCGCGTTCACCAGAAATGGCAGCGCCGCATCCAGATCGGCATCGTCAAACACCAGCTGCGGGGATTTCCCGCCCAGTTCCAGCGTCACCGGAACCACATTGGCGCCCGCCGCCTGCTGCACCAGCGCCCCGGTCCTGACCGAGCCGGTAAAGGAGATGTGCTGCACAGCGGGATGCCCCGCCAGCGCTGCGCCGGCGTCCCGTCCCAGACCCGGCACCACATTCAGCGCCCCGGCGGGCAGCCCGGCCTCCATCGCGATATGAGCAAAAGCCAGCGCCGTGAGGCAGGCCTCTTCGGCGGGTTTCAGCACGCAGGCATTGCCCATCGCCAGCGCCGCCCCGACCGAACGTCCGATGATCTGCATCGGGTAATTCCAGGGCACGATATGGCCGGTCACCCCATGCGGCTCGCGCAGGGTATAAACGGTGTAGCCGTCGAGATAGGGAATGGTCTCCCCCGTCACCTTGTCCGCCGCGCCGCCGTAGAACTCGCAGTAGCGCGCCAATGCCACCGCATCGGCACGGGCCTGGGCCAGCGGCTTGCCCACATCCATCGCCTCCAGCGCGGCCAGCAGTTCCACCCGCTCCAGCACAAACCGGCCGATCCGGGTCAGGATGCGGCCCCGCTCCAAAGCGGTCATGCGGCCCCATTCACCGTCCAGCGCCGCCTCTGCCGCTTGCACGGCGGCATTTATGTCGGCCTCTCTGCCCCGGGCAATCCTGCAGATTTCGCTGCCATCCGACGGGTTTGCCAACGGCAGGGTCCCGCCGCTGGCGGCAGGCCGCCACTTCCCACCGATGAGGCAGTGTGCGGGATCAAACCAGAGAGGGTCAGACATGCTGCGGGCTCCTTTCGGTATCGGTCAGCTCCGGCAGCACCGGGGCTGCGGCAATCAGCTGCCGGGTATAGGGATGCTGCGGATTGGAGAACACATCCTCGGTCCTGCCTTGTTCGACGATCTCTCCCTGCTGCATCACCAGGCAGCGGTCGGTGATCGTCCGCACCACGCTCAGGTCGTGGCTGATGAACAGATAGGTGAGGCTGTAGGCCTCGCAAAGCTCCGCCAGCAGGTCGAGGATGCGGGCGCGGACTGAAACATCCAGCGCCGAGACAGCTTCGTCAAAGATGATCAGCTCCGGCCGTGTGATCAGCGCGCGGGCAATGGCGATGCGCTGGCGCTGGCCGCCGGAGAACTGGTGGATGTATTTGCCGCCATCTTCAGGCTTTAGCCCGACGGCGGAGAGGGTTTCGGAAATAAGCCCGGCGCGCGCCGCCCCGGTCGGCGGATCGGACAGCGCGTAAAAAGGTTCGGTGATCAGCCGCTCCACCTTATGGCGCGGGTTGAAGCTGCCATAGGGGTCCTGGAACACCACCTGCATCTTGCGCCGGACCGTTGGACCGGGGTGAGTCGCGACGAGTTCTCCATCAAGGCGAATCTCCCCGTCCTGCAATGGTTCCAGCCCCAGAATCGCCCGTGTCAGGGTCGATTTTCCGCAGCCCGACTCACCCACCAGCCCCAGCCTCTCCCCCCGGTTCAGGGTAAAGGAGACATCGTTCACCGCCCGGAATGTGCCGGGCCTGGCAAACAGCGATTCGCGCGGGGTTTTGTAGTCGCGGACTGCATTCCTGACCTCCAGCAGCGGCGCCGGGGCAGGCGGGTCCGGCAGCGCCACCTGATGGTTTGAAGCGGCAAACAGCATCCGCGTGTAGGGATGGCGCATGTTGCGCAAAAGCCAGCTGGTGCGGCCGGTCTCCACCACCTCGCCGTGGCGCATGACGACGATCCGGTCGGCCAGATCCGCAACGACGGCCAGATCATGGGTGATGATCAGCAGCCCCATGCCATAGTCCTGCACAAGATCCTTCAGCAGGTCGAGGATCTGCGCCTGGGTGGTGACATCCAGCGCGGTGGTCGGCTCATCCGCAATCAGCAGCTTGGGGCGCAGGGCGATGGCCATGGCGATCACCACCCGCTGCCGCTGGCCGCCCGACAGTTCATGCGGATAGCGCGTGAGGGGGAACCGGTCCGCCGGCAGGCCCACCCGCTGCA
>NZ_JAXMOX010000001.1:0-58656 GCF_034669605.1 Leisingera sp. | reverse complement strand
GACCGGAGCAGACTCCGTCAAGCCCTGCACAAAGAGCTTTTGCATTGCGATGACCACGAACACCGGCGGGATCATCGCCAGCAGGGCGGTTGTCATGATGATGTTCCACTGCGGGCTTTGCTCCGCGGCCTCCAGCATCTGCTTGATCGACATCACGATGGTGGTCATCGATGTGTCGGTGGTGACCAGCAGCGGCCAGAGGTACTGGTTCCAGCCGAAGATAAACAGGATCACGAACAGCGCCGCGATATTGGTGCGCGACAGCGGCAGCAGGATGTCGAAGAAGAACCGCAGCGGCCCGGCGCCGTCGATGCGGGCGCTCTCCAGCAGCTCATCCGGCACCGTCAGGAACACCTGGCGGAACATGAAGGTCGCGGTGGCCGAAGCGATCAGCGGGATCGACAGGCCCCAATAGCTGTTCAGCATCCCCAGATTGGCGACCACCTCGAAGGTGGGCAGGATGCGGACCTCGACCGGCAGCATCAGGGTGATGAAGATCATCCAGAAGAACCCCATGCGGAACGGGAACTTGAAATAGACGATGGCAAAGGCCGACAGCAGCGAAATGGCGATCTTGCCGGTTGAAATCATCAGCGCCATCGCCAATGAGTTCAGCAGCATCAGCCAGACCGGTGCGCCTTCGGTGCCGCTGAGGCCGGAGCCGAACAGGGTCTGCTTCATGTTTTCCAGAAAGTGGTCGCCGGGCCACAGCGGCAGCGGCGCCTGGTTCATCCGCAGCTGATCATGGGTGGCGGCAACAAAGGTGATCCACACCGGCAGCGCGATGGCAATGACGCCAAGGATCAGCACCAGATGGGTGAGGAAGGCGGTCAGGGGGCGGTTTTCGACCATCAGTATGCCACCTTTCTTTCAACAAAGCGGAACTGGACCACGGTCATCGCGATGACCAGCACCATCAGCACAACCGACTGCGCCGCCGAGCCCCCGAGGTCGAGACCGACAAAGCCGTCGTTGAACACCTTGTAGACCAGAATGGTGGTGGAGGTGCCGGGGCCGCCCTGGGTGACGGCGTGGATGATGCCGAAGGTCTCGAAAAAGGCGTAGACCATGTTGATCACCAGCAGGAAAAACGTGGTGGGCGAAATCAGCGGGAAGATGATGGTCCAGAACCGCCGCGCCGGGCCTGCGCCGTCGATGGCGGCGGCCTCGATCACCGAATTGGGGATCGATTGCATGGCGGCGAGGTAGAACAGGAAGTTATAGGCGACCTGCTTCCACGCCGCGGCCAGGATCACCAGCGCCATCGCCTGGGAGCCGTTCAGGTAATGGTTCCAGGTGATGCCTGCGAATTCCAGGAAATAGGGGAAGATGCCTAGGGTGGGATTGAACATGAAGACCCACAGGGCACCGGCCAGAACGGGGGCGACCGCATAGGGCCAGATCAGCAGGGTCCGGTAGAACATCGCGCCGCGCACCACCCGCTGGGCAAAGCCCGCGAGGATCAGCGCTGTGCCCATCGACAGACCCGCCACCAAGAGGGAGAACACCGCGGTGCGCTGGAAACTGGCAAGGTAATGGCTGTCGGTCAGCAGCTGCTCGAAATTCTCGAACCAGACAAATTCGGTGCCAAGGCCAAAGGCGTCCTCGATCAGGAACGACTGGTACATCGCCTGGCTTGCGGGCCAGATGAAGAACACCAAAGTGATGATAATTTGCGGCGCCACCAGCAGGTAGGGCAGCAGGGAAGAAGGGAAATGCACCCGTTTGAGCATGAAGCCCCCAATCAGGAAAAGACCCAGCCGCCCATTGCAAAGGGCGGCTGGGCCGGGTCGTCAGGATGGGTTACTTGGCCGAGCGCTCAAAGCGGCGCAGCAGGTCGTTGCCGCGTTCCACGGCTGCATCCAGGGCTTCCTGTGCGGACTTCTCGCCGCCCCACAGCGCTTCCAGCTCTTCGTTGATCACGTCGCGGATCTGAACAAAATTGCCATAGCGGATGCCGCGGCTGTTGGCGGTAGGGGTGTTCAGGCTCAGCTGTTTGATCGCGGTGTCGGTGCCGGGGTTCTTTTCATAGAAACCCTGTTCCTTGGACAGCTCATAAGCGGCGGTGGTGATCGGCACATAGCCGGTCTCCTGGTGCCACCAGGCCTGCACTTCGGGCGAGGACAGATAGGTCATGAACTTGGCGGTGCCTTTGTACTCTTCCTCTTCATGGCCGGCCAGGACCCACAGGGTAGCGCCGCCAATGATCGAGTTCTGCGGTGCGTCAGCCACCTTGGTGTCCAGCGGCAGCATGGTCTGGCCGAATTCGAAACCGGCCTGCTCGGCGATCGAACCGTAATAGGCCGAGGAGTTCATCCACATGCCGCAGTCGCCGTTGGTGAACATCGGCAGGCTGTCGCCGCGGCGGCCGCCGTAGACAAACAGGCCTTCCTTGCCCATTTCGGCAATATCGTCCAGCCGCGCCACGACCTTGTCATTGTTGAAGGTCAGTTCGGTGTCGAAGCCGGCAAAGCCGTTTTCCTTGGTGCCGGAGGGCAGGTTGTGCCAGGCTGAGTAGTTTTCGATCATCACCCAGGACTGGTAGCCGAAGGAGACGCCGCATTTCATGCCGTTGCCGACCAGCTTCTGCGAGGCGGTGCGCACTTCGTCCCAGGTGGTGGGAACGTCGGCACCAGCGGCGTCCAGCGCGTCCTTGTTGTACCACAGAACCGGGGAGGAGCTGTTGAAGGGCATCGACAGCAGTTCCCCTTCTGGGGTCTGGTAGTAAGACACAACCGCGGGCAGGTAATCGTCGCCGTTGAAGGGTTCGCCCGCGTCCTTCATCAGTTTTTCAACCGGATAGATCGCGCCTTTGGCGGCCATCATGGTGGCGGTGCCGACCTCGAAGACCTGCACAATCTGCGGGTGTTCCTTGGCGCGGAAGGCGGCAATCGCTGCCGTCATCGTCTCGGTGTAGTTGCCCTTGTAGACGGGCACCACTTTGTAGTCGTCCTGCGTGGCGTTGAAATCTTCGGCGATCTTTTTGACGCGTTCACCGTTGGTGCCGCCCATGGCGTGCCACCACTGAATTTCGGTTTCTGCAAATGCGGTGCTGCCAGCAACGGCCAGAACGGCCGAGGCACAGAGCAAAGATTTGATCGGCATGAGCTTCTCTCCAAAGGTTGGCTATGGCGACAGCATTTGTCCGGGGGGTAAAATAATTCAAGCAAAAGTTTTTTGACAAAAATCATAACATAATGTTATGAGGCGGCGCGTTACTCTTCTCTTGAAAGCGGCTAACCCCTTGAAATTCAAACTTCGACAGCTTGAGGCCTTTCAGGCCGTTGCCCGTACCGGCTCCGTCACCCGCGCCGCTGAAAGCTTGGGGATTTCCCAGCCTGCGGCCAGCCGGCTGCTGTCTGATTTTTCAAAAACAGTGGCGGTGGATCTGTTCACCCGCAAGGACGGGCTGCTGATTCCCACCTCCGAGGCGCGCTATCTGCTGTCCGAGGTGGGCCGGGTGTTCGACAGTCTGAACCATCTGGAGGAACTCAACCGGGACTTGACCGAGCGCACCGCCGGCCATCTGCGCATCGCCTGCCTGCCGGGGTTCGCAACAGCGCTGCTGCCGAAACTGCTGGCCGGGTTTCTGGAGCACCGCCCCGGCGTGCGGCTGACGCTGGAGCCGGACCGGCCCGAGAGGATCCTGGAGTGGATCATCGGAGAGCAGTATGACTGCGGCATCACCGACGGGTTTGCCGCCCATCCGGCGGTGGAAAACATCGACCTGCCCATCCGCACCGTCTGTGTGCTGCCGCAGGATGACCCGCTGGCAGAACAGGATGTTATCACGCCCCGCGACCTGCAGCACCGCAAGATCATCCACACAAGGCGCGACAGCCCGTTTTTCCGCAAGCTGCACAAATCGTTTTCCGAAGCCGGGGTGGAATTGAACAGCTGGATTGAGGTGCGCCAGTTCTCCACCGCCTGCATAATGGTCGGCCAGGGGCAGGGGGCGTCCGTTGTCAGCGCATTGGATGCCGAACAATTTCGCGGCCAGGGCATTGCCATCGTGCCCTTCGCCCCGGAACTGCCTCACCGGCTGTCGATCCTGCGCCCGGTGTCGGGCAGCCGGTCGCTGCTGGCGCTGGATTTTCTGGACGCTTTCACCGACAGCCTGGCGCCGTTCCGTGCCGACCTGGATCCGCCGCCGCGGATATGAGCCCCGCCCGCCGCCGCGGCCATGCGGACCGCAAGCTGACATCCGGCGCGGATCTCAGCCATGAACAGTGATTTTCGAGGCAGTTTTGTCCGCAGAAGACCGGCTATTCTTCCTGCAGCAGCCGTTGCGCGGTGCGTTTGGCGTCTTCAAGGTGCCGCTCAATCGCGGTCCGCGCAGCCTTTGCATCCCCTGACACAATGGCCCCGCAGATCTCCTGCATATGGGCGGGGCCGGGTTTCTGACGCTCTTCAGTCGAGAGCGTCACTGCGCGCAACCGGCTGATGCGGCCATTCAGACGCTGGGCGATCTCCCAGGCGACGCTGTGGCCTGCGCCCTCGAATATGATCCGGTAGAATTCGGTGGTGGCCCGCAGCATCGGACCGGGAATGCCAGCGGCAACCGCTTCCTGCAGCACCTTCAAAGCATCCTGCAGCGCCCCGGAAAGGCCGGGCGTCATGTTCCGGGCGCAGGCTGTGGCGGCGGCGGTCTCCAGCATCTGCCGGATGTCGTAGATCTGCCGCGCGTCCTCCCAGCTGAGCTGCGCCACAATCGGGCCTTTGCCGGGCAGGATCTCGACCAGCCCCTCGGCTTCCAGATAGCGGATGGTCTCGCGCACCACGGTGCGGCTGACACCAAGCTGGTCGCATAAGGGGCGCTCCACCAGCCGCTCTCCCGGGGCGAACTGGCCAGCGATGATCGCCTCGCGCATCCGCTCCTGAACGATGTCGCGCAGGGTCTGCGGCGGCTGGTCTATTCTGCTCATCACGGGACGGTTCACGGGGCTGTTCATGGGTCCTCCGATAGCAGCCGGGGCGGGGCGGAACAAGTCTGCATTGACATACTGTCTTATGGTATACCATATTACGACAACTGGAATCAGATACGAGAGACCCGCCCATGCCCGCTGAAATCCGCAAGACACTGCTGCATGCCGAAGAGACCCTGATCGAGGGCGGCAAGGCAGCAGAGACGCCGCTGAGGATGTTTGCCGCGGTGGCGGTGATCAAAAACCCCTGGGCGGGACAGGGGTTTGTCGAGGATTTGCGCCCGGCGATCCACGACTGTGCGCCGGGTCTGGGGGAAAAGCTGACAGCGATGATTCTGAAGGCCGCAGGCGGCGGCGATAAGGTTGAGGGCTACGGCAAATCCGCCATCGTCGGGGTGAACGGCGAGGTCGAGCACGCCTCGGCCCTCATTCACACTCTGCGCTTCGGTAATCATTTCCGCGAGGCGGTGGGCGCGAAGTCTTATCTGGCGTTCACCAACACCCGCGGCCCGGCCAATGCGCCGCTGCAGATCCCGCTGATGGACAAGAACGACGGCGGGCGGCGCAGCCATTACCTGACCATCCAGCTGTCGGTGGCCGATGCGCCGGGCCCGGATGAGATTGTGATCGCGCTGGGTGCCTCGATCGGCGGCCGCCCGCATCACCGCATCGGCGACCGCTATCAGGATCTGAAGGAACTGGGCCATGACGCCGACAACCCTGCCGCTGTCTGAGCCTTACGGCACCGTCACCTGCCAACGGGCGGGCCAGGGGGATGGGCTGCGGGCGCCGGTGGTGCTGATCCACGGGGTTGGCATGCAATCGGCAGCCTGGGCACCGCAGATCGAGGCGCTGTCCCTGACCCACAAGGTGATTGCCCTGGATATGCCCGGCCACGGTGGCAGCGTGCCCTTGCCTGAGGGCGCGGAGCTGCCGGATTATGTGGACTGGCTGCACGCCGTGCTGCAGGCGCTTGATCTGGGGCCGGTGTCGCTGGCCGGCCATTCCATGGGGGCGCTGATTGCCGGCGGCTATGCGGTCTGCCATGCTGAGAACGTGGCGCGGGTGGCGCTGCTGAATGGGGTGTTCCGGCGTTTGCCTGAGGCGCGGCAAGCCGTAGAAGCTCGCGCTGCCGAAATCCGCGCAGGCAGCTTTGATCTGGAAACGCCGCTCACCCGCTGGTTCGGCGAAAGTGCGGCGGACCAGGCGGCGCGGGCACAGGTCGCGGAATGGCTGTCGGCTGTGAACCTTGCAGGCTACGCTGCGGCCTACACCGCCTTTGCCCGCGGCGACAGCACCTATGCGGACGGGTTCGGCGGCATCGCTTGCCCGCTGCTGGCGCTGACCGGCGGTGGCGATCCCAACTCAACGCCGGACATGGCGCAGAGGATGGCTGATGCCGCGCCGCAAGGCCGCGCGGTTGTCATCGAAGGCCACCGGCATATGGTCAACCTGACTGCCCCCGCCGAGGTCAACAGGGCGCTGCGGGACTGGCTGAACGCATCAGCGGAAAAGGAGCCGTCATGAGCGAGATCGACCCGCGCGCCCTGCGCAATGCCTTTGGCACTTTCATGACCGGTGTCACCGTGGTGACGGCACAGGATGCGGATGGCCATCCCATCGGATTTACCGCCAACTCTTTTACTTCGGTGTCGCTGGATCCGCCCTTGGTGCTGGTCTGCCTGGCCAATTCCTCCAGCAATTACGCCGCTTTCGAGCAGGCGGAGGGCTTTGCAGTCAATGTGCTGGCAGAAGATCAGAAGGATGTCTCCAACAGCTTTGCCCGGCCTGTCGAGGACCGCTTTGCCGCCGTCGAATGGCGCAAGGGGCCAGCGGGCAGCCCGGTGTTCGAGGGTGTTTCCGCCTGGTTCGACTGCTCCATGCACAAAACTGTGGAGGCGGGCGACCACCTGATCCTGATCGGCCGGGTGGAGGCGTTTGAAACCTCGCCCGCGCCGGGGCTGGGATACGCCCGCGGCGCCTATGTGACCGCGGCGGCAGAGGCCGAAGCGCTGAGCCAGGGCGCCAAGCTGATCGTCTCGGCCCTGATTGAACACGAGGGCAAGGTGCTGCTGATGGGCAATGATCAGGGCAAGCTGACCCTGCCGGAAACCCGCGTCGGCAAGGAGGGCGCCTCGGCGGCATTGGCCCGGCTGATTGCTGAAACCGGCGTCGCGGCGGAGCCGGGGTTCATCTATTCGGTATTCGAGGACGAAGCGCGCGAACATCAGCACATTTCGTTTCTGTGCCAATCCGCCGGGGGCACAGCGGCCAAGGGCGCTTTCACCCAGCTGACCCAATCCACGCTGATGGACATCGCCGATGCGGCGGTCTGCACTATGCTGGAACGGTTCGCCAGTGAAAGCCGGATGGGCAATTTCGGAGTGTATTATGGAAACCAAACCCGCGGGCAGGTCCGCGCGGTCGGGACAGGGGGCAAGGGCTCATGAAGTTTTCGCTTTTTGCGCATATGGAGCGGATTTCGGCGGATCAGGATCAGAAGCAGCTGTATGACGAGTTCATCCAGCTGTGCAAAATCGCCGATGACGGCGGTATGCACGCGGTCTGGACCGGTGAGCATCATGGGATGAATTTCACTATCGCGCCGAACCCGTTCCTGAACCTGATCGACGTGGCGCGGCACACCAAGAATGTGCGGCTGGGGACAGGCACGGTGATTGCACCGTTCTGGCATCCGATCCGGCTGGCGGGCGAGGCGGCGATGACCGATATCATTACCAATGGCCGCCTGGACCTGGGCATCGCACGGGGTGCTTATTCCTATGAATACGAACGCATGATGCCGGGCATGGACGCCTGGGAGGCGGGCCAGCGGATGCGCGAGCTGATCCCGGCAGTGCAGCGTCTGTGGCAGGGTGATTATGCGCAGGAAGGGGAGTTTCATTCTTTCCCGAAAACCTCATCCTCGCCCAAGCCGGTGCAGGAAAACGGTCCGTCGATCTGGGTCGCGGCGCGCGACCCGAACAGCCATGAATTCGCGGTGGCCAATGGCTGCAACGTGCAGGTGACGCCGCTGTGGCAGGGCGACGGCGAGATTGAAGATCTGATGGGCAAGTTCAACGCCGCCTGCGAGAAACACGCGGACGTGCCGCGGCCGAAGATCATGCTGCTGCAGCACACCTATGTGGCGGACAGCGCCGAGGATGTGAAACGCGGGGCGGAGGAGCTGAACCGCTTCTACAACTACTTTGGCGCCTGGTTCATGAACAAGCGGGACGTCACTCAGGGACTGATTGATCCGCTGTCAGACGAGGAAATCGCCGCGCATCCGTTCTACTCGCCTGAGGCGATGGCGCGCGACCTGGTGATCGGCGAACCGGCAGCTGTGGTCGAGCGGCTGAAGAAATACGAGGCCCTGGGCTATGACGAATACTCGTTCTGGATCGACTCCAGTATGAGTTTTGAGCGCAAGAAAGCCTCGCTAGAGCGGTTCATTACGGACGTGATGCCCGCCTTCCAGTAACCCGGCCTTCCAGTAAAGGAGCCTGCCAATGCAGACCTTCCAGCAGTATATCGGCGGCGCGTTTGAGGATGCGGGCGAAACTTTTGAAAGCCTTGATCCCGCCACCGGCGCGGCTTGGGCGCAGATGCCCGCTGCCTCACCGGCGGATGCGGGCCGGGCGGTGACGGCGGCGGAGGCGGCGTTCTTCTCGCCGGAATGGGCGGGCATGAGTGCCACCCAGCGCGGCAAGCTGTTGCTGCGGCTCGCCGATCTGGTGGCGGAGAATGCCCCGCGGCTGGCGGAACTGGAGACCCGCGACACCGGCAAAATCATCCGCGAGACCTCGGCGCAGATCGCTTATGTGGCGGAATACTACCGTTATTACGCCGGGCTGGCGGACAAGATCGAGGGCGCGCATCTGCCGATCGACAAGCCCGATATGGAGGTCTGGCTGCGGCGTGAGCCAGTCGGCGTGGTGGCCGCCATCGTGCCGTGGAATTCGCAGCTGTTCCTGTCCGCTGTCAAAATCGGCCCGGCGCTGGCGGCGGGCTGCACCGTTGTTCTGAAAGCCTCGGAGGAAGGCCCGGCGCCGATGCTGGAATTTGCCCGCATCTTTGATCAGGCGGGGTTTCCACCCGGTGTGCTGAACGTGATCACCGGCGGGCCGGAGGCGGGGGCGGCGCTGACCAGCCATGCAAAGGTCGCCCATGTGGCGTTCACCGGCGGGCCGGAGACCGCGCGCCATATCGTGCGCAACTCGGCGGAAAATCTGGCCTCCACCTCGCTGGAGCTGGGCGGCAAGTCGCCCTTCATCGTGTTTGACGACGCCGATCTGGAAAGCGCAGTGAACGCGCAGGTTTCAGGGATCTTTGCGGCGACAGGGCAAAGCTGCGTTGCCGGTTCGCGGCTGGTGATCCAGAAGGGGATCAAGGATGCCTTTCTGGCCCGGCTCAAGAAAAAGGCCGAGGCCGTGGTGATCGGAGCGCCGCAGGACATGGCCACCGAAGTCGGCCCCTTGTGCACCCTGAAACAGCGCGACCATGCGCTGCGGCTGATCCAGACCTCTCTGCAGGCGGGCGCCAAGCTGGTTACCGGCGGTGCGGCGGTGGAGGGGGAGGGCTTCTATTTCCCGCCCACCATTCTGGACTGCTCGGAGGCGCCGGAGGCCCCCTGCCTCAGCAGAGAGTTCTTTGGCCCGGTCCTGTCGGTGGTCAGCTTCGAGACTGAGGCCGAGGCATTGGAGATTGCCAATAACACCGCCTTTGGGCTTGCCTCGGGGGTGTTCACCCGGAACCTGACCCGTGCACACCGGATGATCCGCGGCATCCGGGCGGGCATCGTCTGGGTCAACACCTACCGCGCGGTCAGCCCGATTGCGCCCTTTGGCGGTCACGGGCTGTCCGGCCACGGGCGTGAGGGCGGGCTGCAGGCGGCGCTGGATTACACCAAGGTCAAGGCCGTGTGGCTGCGCACCAGCGACGATCCGATTCCAGACCCCTTCGTGATGCGCTGACCTTCGCCGCGCAGGTTATCAAAACAAGCCGCGCCTCCAGCCGCTCTGCCGCTCACGCGGCGGGGCGGTTTCTATTGCCTGCTGTTGTCCGGCAAGGCACTGTAAAAAATCGGAAATTCCCTGATTAGCCGCACGCGAAGCAGAGGTAAGCCATAGGTTTCTTTTTCCGGGCCCGGGAATGTGGAACTTCTGATGGGGAAGACCGGCAGGGGCAGCCCTTGCCGCAGTGTCAGGAGAGGGTTTCGGGATGGCGATTGAAAAGATAGACACGCTGGTAGTCGGTGCGGGTCAGGCGGGCGTTGCCATGAGCGAGCATCTGACCCGCCATGGCGTGCCGCATCTGGTGCTGGAAAAGAACCGCATCGCCGAGGCCTGGCGCACCGGGCGCTGGGATTCGCTGGTGGCAAACGGCCCGGCCTGGCATGACCGCTTTCCCAATCTCGAATTCACCGGCACCGATCCTGAGGCCTTTGCCGGCAAGGAGAGGGTGGCGGATTACTTTGCCGAATATGCCGAACGGATCAAGGCCCCCGTCCGCACCGGGGTTGAGGTGACCAGCGCCACCCGGATCGAAGGGCAGGGCGGTTTTCGGGTCGAAACCTCGGGCGGGGTGATCGAGACGCAGCGGATTGTGGCTGCAACCGGCGCCTTTCAGCACCCGGTGATCCCGCCGCTGGTGCCGGAAAGTGCCGAGGTGAATCAGCTGCATTCCTTCCATTACCGCAACCCTGAGCAGCTGCCCGAAGGCGCCGTGCTGGTGGTCGGTGCCGGCTCTTCCGGCGCACAGATCGCCGATGAGCTGAACCGGGCGGGCCGCAAGGTGTATCTGTCGGTCGGCCCGCACGACCGCCCGCCGCGGATGTACCGGGGCCGCGATTTTGTCTGGTGGCTGGGGGTCTTGGGCCTGTGGGACCAGGCGGCGATGGAGCCGGGCAAGGAGCATGTGACGATCTCGGTCAGCGGCGCCTACGGCGGCCGGACTATGGATTTCCGCCGCTTGGCCGGCGAGGGCGTGACCCTTCTGGGGCTGACGGAATCCTATGAGGCCGGGGTGCTGAATTTTGCCGCTGATCTGCAGGACAACATCGCCAGCGGCGACGCCGATTACCTGAAGATGCTGGATCTGGCTGACGCTTATGTGGCGCGCACCGGGATTGATCTGCCGGAGGAACCGGACGCGCGCCGTTCGTTCCCGGACCCCGCAAGCCTGACCGATCCGGTGCGGGCGCTGGATCTGGCAGAGGAAGGCATCAGCACGATCCTTTGGGCCACCGGTTTCCGCCAGGATTTCAGCTGGATGCAGGTCGATGCCTTTGACGCCCAAGGCCGCCCGCAGCATCAGCGCGGCGTGTCGGCCGAGCCGGGGATCTATTTCCTGGGGCTGCCCTGGCAGACGCGGCGCGGCTCGACCTTTATCTGGGGGGTCTGGCATGATGCCAAGCATGTGGCCGACCAGATCGCCATCCAGCGCCACTATGAGGGCTACCGCCGTCCCGGCGAGCCCCGCGCGGACGCTGTCTGACCCCTGCCGCCGGGCGATGCCCCGGCGGCGCCGATATCCCGCCACGCCAGGAGGACACCATGGCCCATATCCGTATCCGAAAATTCAACACCTCTGACACCTATCCGGAACAGAACCTGGACAACGATCTGTGCCAGGCGGTGGTGACCAGCGGCGGCAAGACCGTCTACCTGCGCGGCCAGTGCCCGCAGAACCTGGAGGATGCAAAGAACATCGACAGCCACGATCCGGCCGAGCAGACCCATAAGGTGATGCAGAACATCCAGCAGCTGATCGAGGAGGCAGGCGGCTCGATGGAGCATCTGGTGAAGGTGGTGGTCTATATCACCGACGTGCGCCACCGCGAGGCGGTCTACCGCACCATGGGCGAATACATCAAGGGCGTGCATCCGGTTTCGACCGGGCTGGTGGTGCAGGCGCTGGCGCGGCCCGACTGGCTGGTGGAGATCGACGGCACGGCGGTGATTCCGGAGTAAGGGCGGAAACGAGGGGGCTGCCTGCCCGCTCGCACTCCCCCGGGAGAATTTTTAACCAGAAAGAAGCAGCAGGGAGTTCGGCAATGACCTTTTCGCTTGTGGCGCGCTGTGCGCAGACTGGCATGTTCGGGGTGGCGGTTTCGTCCTCTTCGCCGGCGGTGGCGGCGCGCTGTGCCTTTGCCCGCGCCGGCGTTGGCGCGGTGGCGAGCCAGAATGTGACCGATCCCAGCCTCGGCCCGCTGGCGCTGGATCTGATGGAGCAGGGCATGACCGCCGCGGCGGCGGTGGCCAAGGTGCGCGAGATCGGCCGGTTCATCGACTACCGGCAGGTGCTGGCGGTGGACAGCATCGGCGGCACCGCCATTCATTCGGGGCCGAATTCCCTGGGGATCTGGACCCAGGCGGAAGGCAAGGACGCGGCCTCGGGCGGCAATCTTTTGGCCAATGACGGGGTGTGCCAGGCGGTTGTGGACGGGTTTCAGTCGGCTGAAGGGCATCTGGGCGACCGGCTGATTGCCGCGATGCGCGCCGGGCTGGCGGCGGGCGGCGAAGCCGGGCCGGTGCATTCGGCAGGCATGAAACTCGTCGACAAGGTGAGCTGGCCGGTGGCGGATCTGCGCTGCGACTGGACCGGGGACTGCCCCATCGAGAACATTGCCGCCGCCTGGGAGATCTACAAGCCGCAGCTGGACGCCTATGTGCAGCGTGCGCTCGACCCGCGGGAGGCGCCGTCCTACGGCGTGCCCGGCGACGAATGAGCGCGGCGGATCAGGGAGGGAAAGAGATGCTGGACTACAGCTATGACGACTGGAAAAGCCGCGCGGCGGCGCTGTCTTTCCGCCGGCAGGCTTTCATTGATGGCAAATTCACGGATGCCGCGTCGGGGAAAACCTTTGCCAGTGTGAACCCCGCGACCGGCGAGGTTCTGGCGCAGGTTGCCGAATGTGATGCAGAGGACGTGAACCGCGCGGTGGCCGCCGGGCGCCGGGCGTTCGAGGACGGGCGCTGGTCGCAGATGGCGCCGGGGGATCGCAAGGCGGTGCTGCTGCGGTTGGCCGACCTGATCCGCGCCAATCTGGAGGAGATGGCGCTGCTGGATTCGCTCGACATGGGCAAGCTGGTGACCGATGCGGCGACGGTGGATGCGCCCGGCTCGGCGCATTTTTTCCAGTGGCACGCCGAGGCCATCGACAAGATTTATGACGAGGTGGCGCCGACCGGGCCGGGCGATTTGGCGCTGGTCTCCCGCGTGCCTTTGGGGGTGGTGGGGGCGGTGACGCCCTGGAACTTCCCGCTGGACATGGCGACCTGGAAGGCGGCGGCGGCGCTGGCGGCGGGCAATTCGGTTGTGCTGAAGCCTGCGGAGCAATCGCCGCTGAGCGCGCTGCGGCTGGCGGAGCTGGCGGCGGAAGCCGGAGTTCCGCACGGGGTCTTCAACGTGGTGCCGGGTTATGGCGCCACCGCGGGCAAGGCGCTGGGGCTGCATATGGATGTGGATTGCCTTGCCTTTACCGGATCGACTGCCATCGGCAAGATGTTCATGCAGTATTCCGGCCAGTCGAACCTGAAACAGGTCTGGCCCGAGACCGGCGGCAAGAGCCCCAATCTGGTGTTTGCCGATTGCGGGGATCTGGAGGCGGCGGCGGATATGGCGGCCTTCGGGATTTTCTTCAACCAGGGCGAAGTCTGCTCTGCCAACTCGCGGCTTTATGTGGAACGTTCGATTCAGCAGGAATTTGTCGAGAAGCTGATTGCCCGCGCCGAAGCCACCCAGCCGGGCGATCCGCTGGATCCGGCGTCGAAAATGGGGGCCATCGTGGATGAGAAACAGACCGAGGGCATCCTGCGTTTTGTCGAGGCGGGCAAGGCATCAGCCAATCTGGTGGCGGGCGGCGAACGGATCACCGTGGATGGCAAGGGATGTTTCGTGCAGCCGACGATTTTTGATGACGTCAGCCACGGCGACCCGCTGGCGCGGGATGAGATTTTTGGCCCTGTGCTGTCGGTTATTCCCTTTGACCGCGAGGATGAGGCCGTCGCAATGGCCAATGACTCGGTCTATGGGCTGGCGGCATCGGTCTGGACCGATAACCTCAGCCGCGCCTGCCGGGTGGCGGACCGCCTGCAGGTGGGCACGGTGTCGGTTAACACGGTGGACGCGCTGTCGGCGCAGACGCCGTTCGGGGGCATGAAACAGTCCGGTTTCGGGCGGGACCTGTCCTTGCACTCGCTGGAGAAGTACACTGCGCTGAAGACCACCTGGATCAAGTACAAGACCTGATCCGCCAAGCCCCGGGAGAGCCTGCCCTTGCCAGTCAGATACACGCTGCGCCAGTTGGAGTATTTCGTTGCGGTCGGGGAGGCGGGCTCAATCGCGCTGGCCTCGGAGAAAGTGAACGTGTCGTCGCCGTCGATCTCGGCGGCGATTGCGCAGCTTGAACAGGAATTCGGGCTGCCGCTGTTTGTGCGCCAGCACGCGCAAGGGCTGGCGCTGACCCAGGCGGGGCGGGTGATGCTGGAGCAGGCCCGCAGCGTCCTGCACGAGGCGGACCGGCTGATGGATATTGCCGGCGATATCTCCGGCCAGGTGCGGGGGCCGCTGGCGATCGGCTGCCTGCTGACCTTTGCCCAGGTGGTGCTGCCTGCGGTGCGGCGCGGGTTCGAGGACCGCTACAAGGACGTGCATGTGCGCCAGATCGAGCTGGATCAGGCGGCAATTTTCAGCGGTATCCGGCGGGCGGAGCTGGACATTGCGCTGACCTACAATCTGGATATTCCGGCGGATCTGCGGTTCATCACCCTGGCGGAGCTGCCGCCCTATGCGCTGGTCGGCGAGGGGCATCCGCTGGCGGATCTGCCGGAGGTCACGGTGAAGGAACTGCGCGAGCATCCGATGGTGCTGCTGGACCTGCCGTTCAGCGCCGAGTACTTCCTGTCGTTTTTCCATGAGGCCGGGATCAAGCCCAACGTGGCCGAACGCACCCGCGACATCGCGGTGATGCGCAGTCTGGTAGCCAATGGATACGGCTATTCGATTGCCAATATCCGTCCCATCAATGACCAGTCCCCCGACGGCAAGACGCTGAAGTTCATCCCGCTGAAGGGCGATTTGCGGCCGATGCGGATGGGGCTGCTGATGGCACCGGACTCGGAAAACTCAATCACCATCCGCTCCTTTGTCGAGCATTGCACGGACTTGGTGAAGGCCGGCGCCTTGCCCGGTTTGAACGCCGTACCGCAGGGGTAGGCCAGCGGCTTAGCGGCAGGCTAATCAATGCTTCCGCAAGCTGACCTTTCGCGCCCCGCCCAGTCCTGTACCCTTTGAGTGCTCTTGCACCAAAGGAGATGGAAATTGCGCGATCCCCGCTATGACATTCTGTTCGAGCCGATGAACATCGGCCCGCTTACCGCCAAGAACCGGTTTTACCAGGTGCCGCATTGCAACGGCGGCGGTTACCGCGATCCGTCGGCGGCGGCAGCGATGCGCGGCATCAAGGCCGAAGGCGGCTGGGGGGTGATTTTCACCGAACAATGCGAGATGCACCACACCAGCGAGATCACCCCCTTTATCGAACTGCGCCTGTGGGAGGACAAGGATATCCCGCAGCTCAGGAAGATGTCGGAGCGGATGAAGACGCACGGCGCGCTGGCCGGCATTCAGCTGGCCTATTCCGGGATCAACGGGCCGAACCTTTATTCCAAGGAAGTGCCGCTGGCGCCCTCGGCGCTGCCGATCCGCACCTTTACCAATGACCCGGTGCAGGCGCGCGCGCTGGACAAGCAGGACATCAGGGATCTGCGCCGCTGGTTCGTGAATGCGGCGAAACGGTCCAAGGACGCTGGCTTCGACCTGATCTGCCTTTATGGCGCGCATGGGTTCGGCATTTTCCAGCACTTCCTGAGCCGGGCGACCAACCAGCGTTCTGATGAGTACGGCGGCAGCTTGGAGAACCGCGCGCGGTTCAGCCAGGAAGTCATCGCGGACATGCGCGATGCGGTGGGCGATACCATGGCGATCACGCTGCGGGTCAGCCTGGACGAAACCATCGGCGAGCTGGGTTTTTCCAACGCCGAGGTGCGCGATTACATCGAGATGAACAAGGACCTGCCGGATCTGTGGGACCTGGCGCAGGGGACGTGGGAGGATTGTTCCGGCCCCAGCCGTTTCAAGGAAGAGGCCGCGCAGGAACAGCTGGTGCGCGGCATTCATGAGCTGACGGAGAAACCCATCGTCGGTGTCGGCCGCTTCACCAGCCCCGACGTGATGGCCAGGATGGTGAAATCCGGCACGCTCGACTTCATCGGCTGCGCGCGGCCGTCGATCGCCGATCCCTTCCTGCCAAAAAAGATCGAGGAAGGCCGCATCGAGGACATCCGCGAATGCATCGGCTGCAACATCTGCATCACCGGCGACATGACTATGTCGATCAGCCGCTGCACCCAGAACCCGACCTTTATGGAGGAATGGCGCAAGGGCTGGCATCCGGAAAAGATGAACACCAAGGGCGGCAGCGATAACGTGCTGGTGGTCGGCTCCGGCCCGGCTGGTCTGGAGGCCGCCTGGGCGCTGTGCCGCCGCGGCTATGACGTGGCGGTGGCCGAGGCCAAGGATGTGATCGGCGGCCGGGTAACGCGCGAACGCATGCTGCCGGGCCTCAACGCCTGGGGCCGGGTGGTGGATTACCGCGACTACCAGCTGAGCCAGCGCCCGAATGTGGAGATCTACCGCGAAAGCCCGTTGGATGCGGACAGCATTCTGGAATTCGGCTTTGAAAACATCTGCATCGCAACCGGAGCGACATGGCGCGCCGACGGGGTCGCGCGCCAGCACGTGGTGCCGATGCCGATTGCCGCAGGCGCAAGGATCTATACCCCCGATGACCTGATGGACGGCACCATCCCCGAAGGCCGTGTGGTGGTTTATGATGATGACCATTATTACATGGGCGGGGTGCTGGCCGAGCTGCTGGCGTCAAAAGGCGCGCAGGTGACGCTGGTGACACCCTCGGCCTATGTCAGCGACTGGACCAACAACACTCTGGAGCAGGTGGCGATCCATCCGCGGCTGGTCGACGCCGGGGTGGAAATCGTTCTCAATCAGGGCATTAGTGAAATCCACGCCGGTTATGTGGTCTCCAACTGCACCTATACGGACCGCACCTGGAATATCGAGGCGGACGCGGTTGTGATGGTCGCTTCGCGCATTGGTAACGATGGGCTTTATGAAAATCTCCTCTCCCGCGAGGCGGAATGGCTGGACGCAGGCATCAAATCGGTCAAACTGATCGGCGATGCGAACGCGCCGGGGCCGATTGCGTGGGCTACTTACGCAGGCCACCGTTATGCGCGGGAGCTGGATGAGCCGGATATCGGCGATGCGCTGCCATTCCGCCGCGAGATCACCGAGCTGGCTGCAGAGTGAGGAGAAAAGTGATGAGTGACTCAATTTACAAGACGGTCGATGTGGTGGGCAGCTCCGCCAGCAGCATCGAGGATGCGGTAAGCGGCGCGATTGCCAAAGCGTCCAAGACCATCGACCACATCAGCTGGTTCGAGGTCGGCGAGATCCGCGGCCATGTCGAGAACGCCAAGGTCGCGCACTACCAGGTCGCGCTCAAAATCGGGTTCCGGCTTGACTGACACGTCACGGACGCTGGAGATCCTGGAGCGGCTGATCGCGTTTGACACGGTCAGCCGCAACTCCAATCTGGACCTGGCCGCCTATGCCGGGGCCTTTCTGGTGGAGCGCGGCTTTGCGGTGACGCGGCTGCCGTCGCCGGATGGCACCAAAACGGGGCTTTATGCCGAAAAAGGCCTGGCAGGGCCGGGGGTTCTGCTGTCGGCGCATACTGATGTGGTGCCGGTGGACGGCCAGGAGTGGACCCGCGACCCTTTCCGACTGACCCGCGAGGGCGAGCGCATCTATGGCCGCGGTACCACCGATATGAAGGGATATGCGGCCAGTGTTCTGGCGCTGGCGGACCGGGCGGCATCAGTAAATTTGAACGAGCCGTTGAAAATTGTGCTGTCTTATGACGAAGAAGTCGGCTGCGTCGGCATTCAACAAATGCTGGAGCGGCTGGCACCGCTGATCGGCAGCCCGCGGGCCTGTATCGTGGGAGAGCCAACGGAAATGCAGGTGGCCATCGGCCACAAGGGCAAGGCTGCCCTGCGTGCTGTGTGCCACGGCCAAAGCGGCCATTCCGCCCTGGCACCGGATTTTACCAACGCGCTGCACCTGGCGGCGGACTTGCTGGCCGAACTGCGCGCGCTGCAGGCGGATTTCGCCGCCAATGGCCCGCGGGACGCAGCCTATGACGTGCCCTATTCCACTGTCCACGCGGGGAAAATGTCCGGCGGCACCGCGCTGAACATCGTGCCGGACCGGGCTGAGCTGACCTTTGAGTACCGCCATCTGGCGGCTGACCGGGGCGCGGACATACTGGCGCGGATCCGGGACGCGGCAGACCGGGTTTCCTGCCGCTATCCGGCAAAGGACGCCCGCATCGAGGTGGAGCAATACAACGCCTACCCCGGTCTGGATGTGCCAGCGGACAGTGCGGTCGCCGATTATGCCCGGACGCTCGCCCGGAGCAGCCGCACCACAAAAGTTGCCTTTGGCACCGAGGCCGGGTTTTTCCATCAGCTGGGCGTGCCGACCGTTGTCTGCGGTCCCGGCTCGATGGCGGGGCAGGGGCACAAGCCCGACGAATATCTGGAGCTGCGCCAGCTGACGGCCTGCGACGCGATGATGGACCGCATCCTCGGCGGCCTGACACAGTAGCGGCAGGGGCGGCGCAGGATGCTGCGGCTTTGTTCTGATGGCGGATTTGGCTTTGAGTTCCAGCGGAATTGTCAGATGACAATTTTCCCGTTTCCCCCGGCGCCGTGCGGATGCGGCCCCCCGGGCGTATCCCGGTTTCCCTGCGGAGCGCTGCAGTTCCCCGCCCGGAAAGTCTCGCCATGAAAATGCTAATCTATTGACGCTGAACAACTTTAAAAGATTAGGCGCAGACTAACATTTGCTGAGGAAGTCAATTCTTAGCCACACCCCCGCCGCTGCCTATGCTGGATCAAACGACATGCGGCAGAGGGGGAAGCGCAAGTGCCCGGCAATACGACAAACGCAATTGATGTGCGCAATGCGGTCAAGCGCTATGGCGATTTCACAGCCCTCAAGCGGATCTCGCTGACCATCGAGGACAATGAGTTCTTCACCCTGCTGGGGCCGTCTGGCTGCGGCAAGACCACGCTTTTGCGGATGATCGCCGGGTTCGAGGATGTGACCGAAGGAGAGATCCTGCTGTTTGGCGAGGAGATTGCCAAACTTCCCCCGCACCAGCGGCCGGTGAACACGGTGTTTCAGAACTATGCGCTGTTTCCGCATATGACGAACCTGGACAACGTCGCCTTTGGCTTGGAAATGCGCGGCAAGTCCAAGGCTGAGGCTCGCACCCGCGCAGGCGAAATGCTGGAGCTGGTGCAGCTGTCGCAGTTCGCTGCCCGCAAACCGTCCCAGCTCTCCGGTGGCCAGCAGCAGCGTGTGGCGCTGGCGCGTGCGCTGGCGCCGCAGCCCAAAGTCCTGCTTCTGGATGAGCCGCTGTCGGCGCTGGACCTGAAACTGCGCAAGCAGATGCAGCTGGAACTGAAGCACCTGCAGCGGGAAACCGGGATCACATTCATCTTTGTGACCCACGATCAGGAAGAGGCGCTGACCATGTCCGACCGCATCGCGGTGATGTCGGCGGGCGAGTTGCAGCAGCTGGGCACCCCGACCGAGATCTATGAGCAGCCGCGCAATATGTTTGTGGCGGATTTCATCGGCGAGACCAATCTTTTGGAGGTGTCGGTGGATCAGGTCATGAACGGCCGAGCGACCTGCCATCTGGGCGGCGGCCAGGCGCTGTCCTGCAATTCGGTCGAGGGCATAGGGACCGGCGCCAAGGTGCATATGTCGGTGCGGCCCGAGCGGCTGTTCATGTCCGACGCGCCGGTGGAGGCCGAAAGCCTGAAAGGGCGGGTCGCCGAGAACATCTTTGTCGGCACCGACATCAGCACTCTGGTCGATCTGGCCGAAGGGCCGCAGTTCATCGTGCGGACCTCCAATTCCGACCGCGGAAACAAGCGGATTTTCGAGCCGGGCAGCGAAATTTTCGTCAACATGGAGCTGGGGGCCGGGCGCCTCCTGATGGACTGATGGCAGCAGGCGCAGCAAGCGGCGGCTCGGCCCGCGCAGACACATACAAGGACGCCCGCGGCTGGCTGCTGCTGCCGTCCTGGGCGGTGCTTGGCATTTTTGTGCTGGGTCCTGTCTGCATGATGCTGGTCTATTCTTTCCTGACCAAGGAATTCCGCGGCGGGGTGATCTGGGAATTCAGCCTTTCGGCCTATGATCAGTTCTTCTTTGACCGCGGGCTGTTCGGGGATGAGCCGCCGGCGATCGAATGGACCTATATCACCATCTTCTGGCGCTCGATCTGGCAGGCCGGGGCGGCAACGCTGCTGAGCCTGGTGATCGGCTTCCCGACCGCCTATTTCATCGCCACCCGGCCGGAACATGCGCGGCCGATGTGGGTGTTCCTGATCACCATTCCCTATTGGGTGAACCTGCTGATCCGCACCGTTTCGATGAAGTTCCTGCTGCGGGACCAGGGCCCGCTGAATGACTTCCTGATCGGCACCGGGCTGATCGATAGCCCGATCCATATCGTCAACACCAACTTTGCGGTGCAGCTGGGGCTGTTCTACTCCTATCTGCCGTTCATGGTGCTGCCGGTCTATGCGGCGGTGGAACGCTACAACTTCTCGCTGTCCGAGGCGGCGGCGGATCTTTACGCCAGCAAATGGACCACCCTGCGCCGGATCGTGCTGCCGGCGGTGAAACCGGGCGTGGTGGCGGGCTGCATCCTGGTGTTCGTGCCCTCGATGGGGTCGTTCCTGGCGCCCGATCTTCTGGGTGGAGCCAAGAACTTCATGATCGGCTCGCTGATCGAGGAACAGTTCAAGGGCAATGCCGGCAATTGGCCGTTCGGCGCCGCTGCATCAATGGTGCTGCTGAGTATGGTGCTGGTCATCCTGATGTTCTCGGCCCGCCAGCAGGCCAAAGCAGACAAGGCAGGGGGCTGAGCCATGGCGCATGTAAACAACGACATAAAGACCTACACAGGCTTCCGCGCGATCACCCTGTTGTGCCTGGTGGTGCTTTATGCCCCTTTGGTGATCGTCACCATCTACAGCTTCAATGCTTCCCAATCGATCACCAACTGGGAGGGCATCTCGCTGCGCTGGTACGCCGATGTGTTCACCGGACCGGAAAGCGGCAAGTTCAAGACCGCCGCGATCAACAGCTTTACGATTGCCATCATCGCGGCGACGGCCAGCACGGCAATTGCCACGCTGGCGGCCACGGCGATGGTGCGCGGCGGCACTTTCAAACTGCGCACGGTGTCGTTTGGCCTGATCAGCCTGCCGCTGATGGTGCCGGAGATCGTCACCGCGGTGGCAACGCTGATCTTCTTTAACGCCATCGGCTTCACCCGCGGCTACATGACTATTCTGGTGGCCCATATCGCCTTTTGCATCCCCTTTGCCTACCTGCCGATCTCGGCCCGGATGCAGGGAATCGAGGACAGCTTTGAACAGGCGGCGATGGATCTCTACGCCACCCGGCGGCAGGCCTTTACCAGAATTCTGATGCCGCTGATGGCGCCGGGCATCATCTCGGGGTTTCTGCTCGCCTTCATTGTTTCGCTGGACGACTTCATTATCACCAATTTCGTCAAGGGCGCGGGGGTTGAGACCCTGCCGACCGCGATTTTCGGCTCGGTCAAACAGGGCATCAAGCCCAACATCATGGCGATCTCGACGATGCTGCTGAGCGTCTCGGTGGTGATGGTCACCATCAGCTACTTCGTCAGCAAATCCGACACCACAAAATAATTCAACCTGGGAGTAACATCATGAAAACCCTGCTGAAATCCAGCGCCGCGGCGTTTGCGCTGAGCCTGGCCGCCAATGCCGCCGCCGCCGAGGGCAAGCTGGTGCTGTACCACTGGTTCGAATACATGCCGCAGGAGCTCTTGGAAAAATTCACCGCGGAGACCGGCATCGAGGTGACAATGGACACCTATGACTCCAATGAATCAATGCTGGCGACACTGAAGGCCGGCAGTATGGGCACCTATGACCTGGCGGTGCCGGGTGATTACATGGTCAGCATCATGGCGGGCGAGGGTCTGCTGGACACCATCGCCGACGGCGAGCTGGAGAACAAAGGCAATATCGCGCCGGTATGGGCCGATCCAGGCTTTGACCCGGGCCGCGCGTCCTCGATCCCCTATCAATGGGGCTCTACCTCTTTTGCAGTGAACCGGGATGCCTATGACGGGGATATCCAGACCACCGCCATTCTGTTTGAGCCGCCGGCGGAATTGTCGGGCAAGATCAACATGCTGGACAGCCAGGGCGAGGTGATGGCGATGGCCTCGCTGCATATGGGGATCCCGCAGTGCTCCACCGACCGCGAACAGCTGAAGGCGCTGAATGCGATGCTGCAACAGGCCAAGCAGCACTGGGCGTCCTTCAACTCTGACACCGCCAAGGAAGTTCTGGTGTCGGGGGATGCCGCCGTGGGGCAGATCTATGATGGCTTTGCGGCCAAGGCGCGCGAGGAAGGCGCCAATGTGGAATATGCCTATCCGACCCAGGGCTATATCGCCTGGATGGATAACGTCGTTCTGCTGAAGGGCGCGCCCAACCGGGACAATGCGCTGAAATTCATGGATTTCCTGCTGGAGCCGGAAAACATCGCCGTGGTCACCAATTATGCGCAGTACAATGCCGGTGTGACCGGGGTAAGCGCGTTCCTGGACCCGGCGCTGGCCGCCCAGCCGGAAAAGAACCCCCATGCAGACGCAGGCGAGGGCGTGTTTATTGAAGTCTGCGATCAGCAGACCCAGGCAGTCTACGACCAGATCTGGACCAACCTCAAGAAATGAGCAGGCAAGCGAGGGGGCTGTCTGCCCCTTGCGCTCCCCCGAGCGGGGTGCCGCCGGGACCGCAAACCCGATAGCGGGGCAGCCGGATTGGCCGCAACTGGCCCGCACGGGCTGCCGCGCTATGTGGTGGCTGGCCGAGGGTTGTTTCCGTCCGGTGCATTTCGCGCCTGGGGCGGTGGCTGCGCATGGCAGGACCCTGCGTTGCCGGCCCGTTGTACCCGGCCTGATGAGGAGCGCGTGCCCATGACCACCAGTGCCCGGAATGTGATTGTACTTGGCGGCACAGGGTTTCTCGGCCGGCGGGTGGTTCAACGGCTGCAGGAGCACGGCTGCCGGGTCAGCATCGGCACACGGTTCCCGGAGGCTGCGGCAGCGCAGGGCGGCTCCGCCAGCACCGGCATCCGCCTGGTCAAGACGGATCTGTCAGACCCGGGCGGATTGGCACAGGCCCTGACGGGTTTTGGCGCTGTGATCAATTGCATCGGCTGTTACACCGAAAGCCGCCACCAGAGCTTCAAGGACGTGCACGTCGATGGGGCCCAAAGAATTGCCCGGCTGGTGCGCCTGGACGACGGTCAGCGCCTGATCCACATTTCCGGAATCGGCGCCAGCCTGCATTCTGTCTCGGCCTATGTCCGCGCCCGCGCCGAAGGCGAGGCCGCAATCCGCAGTCTCTGCCCCGGCGCCATCGTATTGCGCCCCAGCGTGATGTTCAGCCGCTCCGGCGCCTTTTTCGGCGACCTGCAAAAACTCGTTGACCGCCTGCCGGTCATCCCGCTGTTCGGCACCGGGCGCACGCGCTTGCAGCCGGTCTGGGCAGGCGATGTGGCCGAGGCCGTCTGCCGGTTGCTTGATGGTCCGCGGGCGCGCAGAAAAGTGTTTGAGCTGGGCGGGCCGGATATTTTCACCTATCGCGGCATCCTGCAGCGCCTGGCGATCCGTTCCGGCCGCCGCCGGTTGCTGCTGCCGGTGCCTTTTGCAGTGTGGCGGGCGGCGGCGGCTGTGCTTTGGCTGATGCGCAATCCGCCGCTGACCCAGGCGCAGGTCGTCCTGATGCAGCAGGACAATACCGCCGGTGAGGCGATGGCGGGCTTTGCCGATCTCGGGATCGAACCGCACTCCGCCATCGCCATGGGACTGGTCTGAGCACCGCTGCCGGCTGCTGTGTCCTAGCGGTCCTTGGCGTTATGGCCGGAAGCCACCCAAGGCCGTTCCTGAGCCCGCGCCTCGCGGAGGGTGCGGCCGTAGAGCCCGCTGTACGACCGCCCCAGCGAGGAGGCGGAAGAAAACCCGCAGCGCAGCGCGATCTGCTCCAGACTCAGGTGGGTTTCCTCGGACAGGTAACGGGCGTGCTGAAGCCGCAGCATCTTGTAGTATTTGCCCGGCGTCATCCCCAAATCGCGCTGAAACGCCCGCGCCAGAGTGCGCTCCGACAGCGATACCCGCCTTGCCAGGTCAGCGCTGTTCAGTGGCGCCTCGATTGTCTCTGCCATCAGGTTTGCGGCTTTCAGCACCTTGGGCGAGCCCTTCTGCTCCAGCCGGGCAGCGCCGCGGTTCAGTTCCGACTGGCGCGATGGGTCATAGACAAACATGGTCGAGGCGCCAAAGGCCGCAGCCGAGCCATAGAGATCCTGGATGAGGTTCAGCATCAAATCCAGCGCGGTGCTGGCCCCGCCGCACGTCATGAACGGGCCCGAGCGCACAAACCGCGCGGTGGAAACCCCGGTCTTGGGAAAGGCCTCGGCAAAGGCGTCCAGTTCCTGCCAGTGGATCGTTGCGGCATGGCCATCCAGCACCCCTGCGGCGGCCAGCAGCCAGGCGGCGGTGTCCAGTGCCAGAACCAGCTTGGCCTGACGGGTGGCGGTCCTGAGTTTTGCAAGCAGCGCCGGGCTGAGCTGTTCACGCACGCGGTAGCCTGCAACCAGCACCAGCGTGCGGTTGCCGGCGCCTGCGTCAAACGCGCCGTCCGGAGTGATCTGCAGACCGCTGGAACTGCGGACCGGCGCCCCGTCCAACGTGGCGACCCGCCAGCCCGCCGTTTCCTGGCCTGCGTTCATCCGCACATCGCGGAGGGGTTCCATGGCGCTGGCCAGCACCATGTTCGAAAATCCGTCGAACAGCAGAAATTCAAAGATTGGCGGCGGGTTTGGCGGCATTTGTATGTTATTTGACCGGAACTGTATAAGCGTGGCGGCATTTCCTGCGCTATTGACGCGGAAAGTCAAGCTTCTTGACGATCCGCCGATGCTGAACCGACGACTGCTCTCTAATTATAGATAGTCCCATGACAACTGCTCCCCTTCTTTGGCAGCCGGATCTTTCGGTGCGCCGCAAACCTTTGCTGTGTGATTTCATGGCGCAAGCCGCTGCCGCTGCCGGCACGGCGCTGGATAGGTTCGCGGATCTGCACGCCTGGTCGGTTGCGCGGCCGCAGGCGTTCTGGCCGCTGGCCTGGGAGTTTTGCGGACTGGCGGGGGACCAGGGCGGGGTGCCTCTGCTGCCGAATGCCGACCCGATGCAGGTGCGGTTCTTCCCCGAGGCGCGGCTGAACGTCGTGGACACCTTCCTGAAGAACGCCGATGGGCGCGAGGCCATTGTGTTCAGTGGCGAGGACGGCCGCCGCATGGTCTGGACCCGCGCGGAGTTGAAACGCGAGGTCGAGCAGCTGGCCGCCGCGCTGCGGGAGGCCGGAATCGGCGCTGGCGATCATGTGGCCGGTTACGTTCCGAACATGCCGCAGACCGTGGCGGCGATGCTGGCCACGGCGTCCTTGGGGGCGGTCTGGTCCTCTTGCGCGCCGGAAAGCGGGCCGGATGTGGTGGTGGATCGTTTGGGTCAGATTGAACCCAAGCTGATGTTCGCCGCCGACGGTTATTTCTATAACGGCAAGACCTTTGACACCCGTGCAGCGATTGCCGAGGTCGCCGGCCGGGTGCCGTCGATCGAACGCATCGTGGTCTGGCCCTATGCCGGGGAGGCTGCGGATCTGCCGGAGGGCATGGAGGCTTATGAGGCGTTCAAACAGGATGACGCCCCGGCGCTGGACTGCCGCCCGATGGGGTTCCGCGACCCGCTTTATGTGATGTTCTCCTCTGGCACCACCGGCAAGCCCAAGTGCATCGAGCATTCCGGCGGCGGCACCCTGCTGCGGATGCTGGTGGAGCAGCAGCTGCACTGCGACCTGCGCCCGGGCGACCGGATGTTTTATTACACCACCTGCAACTGGATGATGTGGAACTGGCAGGTGGCGGCGCTGGCCTCCGAGGCCGCGATCGTGCTGTTCGACGGCAACCCGATGCATCCCGGTATCCGCCGCCTGTTCGATCTGGCCGAGACGGAGAAAGTCACCCATTTTGGTATTTCCGCCAAATACATAGACGCCTCTCTCAAGCGCCGGAACCGGCCCGCGGACAGCCATGACCTGGCTGCGCTGCGGGTGGTTCTGTCCACCGGTTCGCCGCTGTCGCCGGAGGGGTTTGCCCATGTCTATGCTGATTGGAAGGCGGATGTGCAGCTGGCCTCGATCTGCGGCGGCACCGATATTCTGGGCTGTTTCATCGGCGGCTGCCCGGTTTTGCCGGTGCATCAGGGCGAGATCCAGGCGCCGATGCTGGGGCTGGATACGGCCACCCTGAACGATCAGGGCGAATCTGTGGAGGGCTTGGCAGGCGAGCTGGTCTGCCGCAATGCGCACCCGTCGATGCCGGTGCGGTTTCTGAACGATCCGGGCAACGCGCGTTACCGCGCCAGCTACTTCGAGGCCTATCCCAACATCTGGCGCCAGGGCGATTTCACCATCCGAACCGGGCACGGCGGCTTTGTCGTGCTGGGCCGCTCGGACGCAACCCTGAACCCCGGCGGTGTGCGGATCGGCACCGCGGAGATTTACCGCCAGCTCGACAAGATCGAGGAGGTGTCGGACGCGGTGGTTGTCGGCCAAAATTCCGACAACGACGTGCGGGTGGTGCTGTTTGTGGTCATGGCCGAAAGCGTCGCACTGGACGATGAGTTATCCCTCCGTATCAAAACTGAAATCCGCAAGAACGCCTCACCGCGGCATGTGCCTGCAAAGATCATCGCCGTCGCTGACATCCCGCGCACCAAATCCGGCAAGACCGCCGAGCTGGCGGTGCGCGACGTGGTGAACAAACACCCGGTCCGCAACCTCTCCGGCCTCGCCAACCCGCAGGCGCTGGCGCTGTTTGCGGATCACCCTGAATTGCAAGCTTAACCCCAAAGGAGCGAAACCATGCCCCTGACCATGAACCGAGACGTCTTCATCACCTGTGCCGTGACCGGCTCGGGCGGCACTCAGGACAAATCCCCCCATGTGCCGCGCAGCCCCAAGCAAATCGCCGAGTCCGCGATTGAGGCGGCCAAGGCTGGCGCCGCCGTTGTTCATTGCCATGTGCGCGACCCTGAGACCGGCGCGCCGTCCCGGAAACTTGAGCTTTACCGGGAGCTTACCGACCGAATCCGCGACTCTGAAGTGGATGTGGTGCTGAATCTCACTGCCGGCATGGGCGGCGATATTGTCTTTGGCGGAGTCGAGAGCCCGTTCCCGGTCAATGAGGCGGCCACCGACATGATCGGCGCCACCGAGCGGATGGCCCATATTGCCGAATGCCTGCCTGAGATCTGCACCCTGGACTGCGGCACCATGAACTTTGCCGAGGCTGATTACGTGATGACCAACACCCCCGGCATGCTGCGGGCGATGGGACAGATGATGACCGATCTGGGGGTCAAACCGGAGATCGAGGCGTTCGACACCGGCCATCTGTGGTTTGCCAAGCAGTTGGTAAAAGAGGGGATTCTGGAGCAGAACGCGTTGGTGCAACTGTGCATGGGGGTGCCGTGGGGCGCACCGAACGACCTCAACACCTTTATGGCGATGGTCAACAATGTGCCGGCGGATTGGACCTGGTCGGCGTTCTCGCTTGGCCGGGACCAGATGCCCTATGCGGCGCAGTCGGTGCTGGCGGGCGGCAATGTGCGGGTCGGGCTGGAAGACAACCTGTTCCTGGAGAAGGGCGTGCTGGCCACCAATGCGCAGCTGGTGGAACGCGCGGCGGGCGTGATCGAGGGCATGGGCGCCAAGATCATCGGCCCCGACGCGGTCCGCGAGAAGCTGGGCCTCACCAAGCGCGCACCGGCGGCAAAGTAACTCAATACAGGGCCGCGGCCGAGCCTGGGTGGGCGCACTGCGCCCTCCCGGGGGAGGGGCGGGCGCGGCTCGTGCTGGGCACGGGCCAGAAGAAATTCCGAGAGGATAGATCATGAAAACAGCAGCAATCATCGGCGGTGGGGTTATCGGCGGCGGCTGGGCCGCGCGGTTCCTCCTGAACGGCTGGAACGTGCGGGTGTTCGACCCGGACCCGGAAGCAGAACGCAAGATCAATGAGGTGCTGGCCAACGCCCGCCGTTCTTTGCCCTCGCTTTATGACAAGGCGCTGCCTGCGGAAGGGGAACTGACGTTCCACGCGGACATGGCTGAGGCCGTGGCGGAGGCATCCTGGATCCAGGAAAGCGTGCCGGAGCGGCTGGACCTGAAACACAAAATCCACGCGCAGATCGTGGAGCATGCGCCGGCAGCTGCGGTGATCGGCTCGTCCACCTCCGGCTTCAAGCCGTCGGAGCTGAATGCCGAGGGCGCCCGCGCCGTGGTGGCGCATCCGTTCAACCCGGTCTACCTGCTGCCGCTGGTCGAGCTGGTGGGCGATGCGGAGACCTGCGCGCAAGCTTCGGACCTGTTGCGCGAAGTGGGCATGTACCCGCTGACCGTACGCAAGGAGATCGACGCCCATATCGCCGACCGGCTGCTGGAAGCGGTCTGGCGCGAAGGGCTGTGGCTGATCAAGGACGGCATCTGCACCACCGAAGAGCTGGATGAGTCGATCCGCATGGGCTTTGGCCTCCGCTGGGCGCAGATGGGCCTGTTCGAGACCTACCGGATTGCCGGCGGCGAAGCGGGCATGAAGCATTTCATGGCGCAGTTCGGCCCGGCGCTGGAATGGCCCTGGACCAAGCTGATGGACGTGCCGGAGTTCACCGACGAGCTGGTCGACCTGATCGCAGGCCAGTCGGATGCGCAGTCGGGCCATATGCCGATCCGCGAGCTGGAGCGGCTGCGGGACGACAACCTGGTCGGCATGATGCGGGCGCTGAAGAAATCCGGCAGCGGGGCTGGCGGTGTGATCAACTCCCATGAGGCAGCGCTGCCCACGCCGGAGGCGGCGGATCTGCCGGTGACCGTCAGCCGTCCGGTGCCGCAGAGCTGGACCGACTACAACGGGCACATGAACGAGGCGCATTATACCGAGGCCTCGGCCCAGGCGACCGACCGGTTCATGGAGCTGATCGGCTGCGATGCGGACTATATCGCTGCGGGCGGCAGCTATTTCACTGTCGAGAACCACGTGCGCTTCCTGGATGAGCTGCACGAGGGCGATGCGCTGACCGTCACCACCCAGGTGCTGACGGGCGAGGGCAAGAAGATGCATCTGTTCCACCGCCTGTCCGGCCCCGAGGGGCAGCTGGCGGCGACCGTGGAAACGCTGCTGCTGCATATGGACCTGAACGCGCGCGGTACTTCGCTGCCGTCCGATGCGGTGGCGGACAAGTTGGCAAGTTTTGCCGCCGCGCACGCGGGGCTGCCGCTGCCCGAAGGCGCCGGGCGCCACGTCGGCCAGCGCGGCTGAGGGGCTGAGATGGGGACCGGTAGCCTTCAGGCTGTTCAGCCGCACAGCATGGCGGAACAGTGTGTCGCGCCTGCCAGGCAGCCGGAATCCCCGCTTTGCGGGCCGGACACCCTCCCCGCTCCGGCCCGCAGCCAAAGCCTCCTGCCGCGGGAAAGGTCCGCACGGCGGGCGGCCCCTTGCGGCGCACGGCAGGACACGATGAACACATTTCTGCCCGGCGGGCCGGGCAGCCCCCCCGAGGCGGCCAGCGCCGGGGGGCAAATCTTATAGGGTCAAAGGGAGGACCAAATGTCTGAGAGCAATTCCAACAGCCACCTGGTGGCGAAGTCCGGCTTTTTTGCCGGTCTTCATCCGGGGATGGGGCTGGCGGCGATGGGGATGATCGCCGCATTTGTGATCTTCACGGCGCTGAATGTCGAGCTGGCAAACGGCCTGTACAAATCCGTCCGCGGCTGGATCGAAAGCTGGTTCAGCTGGTACTACATCGCAGTGCTGATTGCCGGCATGTTCTTCTGCTTTGGCCTGATGTTTTCGCGGTTTGGCAAGCTGCGGCTGGGCGACGACGACTCGCGCCCCGAATTCGGCAACTTCAGCTGGTTCGCGATGCTGTTCTCGGCCGGCATCGGCGTCGGCATCCTGTTCTTCGGGGTGGCGGAGCCGATCTTCTATTTCGACAATTCCGGCGCCTTTGGCTATCCGAACAACCCCCATGCCGACATGGCGGGCCATCTGGACATGAACATGCAGCGGGCGCAGGACGCGATGCGGGTGACCTTTTTCCACTGGGGTTTCCACGGCTGGGCGCTTTATGTGCTGGTCGGGCTTTGCCTGGCCTATTTCGGGTTCCGCAAGAAGCTGCCACTGACCATGCGCTCAACCCTGTATCCGATCCTGGGTGAGCGGATCTATGGCCCATGGGGGCATGCGGTCGATCTGCTGGCGGTGTTCGGATCGGTGTTCGGCATTGCCACCTCGCTGGGGCTGGGGTCCACCCAGATTGCCACCGGGCTGAACGTGCTGTTCGGTCTGGAGGTGACGCTGACCCTGAAAATCGTGTTGATCGTCATCGTGTCCGTCATCGCCACCGCATCGACCGTGTCCGGCGTTGCCCGCGGCATCCGGCTGATCTCGGAATGGAACATCTGGCTGTCTGTCGCGCTGCTGGCCGCCTTTGTGGTGATCGGCCCGGGCAAGTGGCTGATGGGTTTCTACATCACCTCTGTCGGGGACTACCTGTGGAACTTCATCCCGATGGGCTTCTGGACCGCCACCGAAGAGGCGGACATCGCCTGGCAGGGCGGCTGGACCATCTTCTATTGGGGCTGGTGGATCGCCTGGGCGCCGCTGGTGGGCATTTTCATCGCCCGCATCTCCTATGGCCGCACCATCCGCGAGTTCATGGTCGGGGTGCTGTGCGTGCCGACCGCCGCGGTGTTCTTCTGGCTGTGCATCTTTGGCGGCACTGCGATCTGGCAGGAGATGCACATGGGTGCGGGCCCGGCGTCCGACGGCGGCGCAGGGGTGATTGCCACCGTGCGCAACTGGGAACTGCCGGCGGCGCTGTATGGCACCATCGGCAATCTCGGGGCGACCTCCTGGATGGGCGATCTGAGCTGGACCGCCTGGCCGCTGTCGCTGCTCGCAACCCTGCTGCTGGTCAGCTGGTTTGTGACCTCGGCGGATTCCGGCACCCTGGTGATCACCACCATGCTATCGATGGGCGATGAAAACCCGCCGAACAAGTTCCGCATCATCTGGGGCGCGGGGATCGGCGCAACCGCCATCGTGCTGCTGATGTCGGGCGGGCTGAACGCGCTGCAGACGGCCCTGATCGCGACCGCCTTCCCGATTTCATTCCTGATCATCGCGATGGTCTGGGGGCTGTATAAATCGCTGCGGGATGATCCCTCGGCGGCGCCGATCCAGGTGCGTGCCAGCGGACCGGAGGACACCGGGATCACCGGGGATCTGCCTGCCTGACCCGGATTACAGGGATGAAACCAAAAGCGCCGGGCCTCAAGGAGGCCCGGCGCAGTGCATTAGCCGGACGGCAACCGGATCAGTCGCAGGCGGCGGTGACGATGATCTCGACCTTCAGGATCTCGCGCGCCAGCTTGGCTTCGCCGCAGGCACGGGCCGGGGCGTGGCCTTCGGGAACCCAGGCGTTCCAGACCTCGTTCAGCTCAGCGAAATAGGACATGTCGGCGAGCCAGATCACGGTCTGCAAAAGCCGGGTCTTGTCGCTGCCGGCCTCGGCCAGCAGGGCGTCGACCTTGGCGAGGATCTCGCGGGTCTGCTCGGCGGCGGTTTCGGCCTCGGAGACCTGGCCGCTGAGGTAGACAACGCCGTTGTGCTTGACGATCTTGCTGGAGCGGGCGGTGGTGCCGGAACGGGTGATGGTCATGGTCGATGCCTTTCCTGTCTTGGGATGCTGCCGGCATAGCGGCGGAACCCGCAGGCGGAAAGGGCGAAAGCGGGCGGGCTGGATAATTGCCGGGCGCAAGCCGCGCCCGGCGCGGTCAGAGCTTGATTACCGCCATCTTGTCCTGGGTCATGTCATGCATGGTGTAGCCGATGCCGCCGGTGTTGTAGCCGGACTGGCGGCGGCCGGCGAAGGGCATCCAGTCAACACGGAAGGCAGTGTGGTCGTTGACCATAACCGCGGTGGCGTCGAGCTGGCGGACGGCCTGCATGGCGGTGTCGAGGCTTTGAGTGAACACCGCGGCCTGGAAGGCGAATGGCAGGCCGTTGGCGGCCTCGATCGCCTGCGGGATGCTGTCCGTGCTGTAGATGCAGATCACCGGGCCGAAGATCTCCTGCTGCGAGACGCGGGCGTCCGCGGGCGGGTCCAGCAGCACGGTGGGGGCATAGGTGGTCTCGCCCAGGCGCTTGCCGCCCGCCAGCAGCCTGGCGCCGCCGTCGAGCGCCTCCTGCACCCATTCCTCCACCCGGTCGACCTCGGCCGGGCGGATCAGCGGGCCGCAGTCTGTGCTGGGGTCGGTGGCGTCGCCAACCTTCAGCGCCTTGGCGGCTTCGGCCAGCTTCTGCGCGATCTCTTCGGCCTTGGCGGCGGGAGCAAACACCCGCTGCACCGAGACGCAGACCTGGCCGGAGTGGTAGAAGCCGCCCTTGGCCAGCGCCGGGATCATCGCGTCGATGTCCGCGTCCCCGGCCACGATCACCGGCGCGGCGCCGCCGTGTTCCAGTGCGCAGCGGGTGCCGGGGGCGAGTTTGGAGCGCAGCATCCAGCCGACGCGGGCGGAGCCGATGAAAGAGAAGAAGCCGACCCGCGCATCGGTGATCATCATTTCCGCCACTGCGTTGGAGCAGACCACCTCGCGGCACCAGTCCGGCGGCAGCCCGGCCTCGTGCAGCATCGCGACAAAGGCCTGGCAGGACAGCGGCGTGTCCTGCGCCGGTTTGACGATCACCGGGCAGCCGGTGGCCACCGCGGGCGCCACCTGATGCACGATCAGGTTCAGAGGGTGGTTGAAGGCACTGGCGGCGACGACCACGCCGATCGGCTCGCGCTGGGTAAAGGCAATCCGGCCCGATCCGGCCTCGGTCAAGCCCATCGGGATTTCCTTGCCCGTCATCTGGCCGATCTCATGCACGCACAGCTCCACCCCGTCGATGGCGCGTTTGACCTCTACCTTGGCATCCACCAGCGGCTTGCCGCCCTCGCTGGCGATCAGCAGCGCCAGCTCGTCGAACCGCGCTTCCATCAGCCGGGCGGTTTTCTTAAGGATGTCTATCCGCTGATAGGCCGGCAGCCAGCTATCCCGCTGGCGGAACAGCCCATGCGCGGTGGTGAGCATCGCGTCGATCCGGTCCCAGTCTGAGGTCTCGACCGTGCCGATGCGCTCCAGGCTGAAGGGGTTCACGACTTTTACGGTTCCGGTCATATCAGGCACACTTTTTCAGCCAGTTCATCAATCAGCACGCGCTGGTTTTCGCTGTAGTCCACCGGCACGTCAATCAGATGCACGCCGCCCGCGTCAAAGGCGTTCTCAAACGTAGGCACCAAGTCTTCTGTGCGCTCGATCCGGTGGCCGGTGGCGCCGTAACTGTTGGCGTACTGGACAAAATCCGGGTTGCCGAATTCCAGCCCCCAGTCGGCAAAGCCTGCGTGCGACTGCTTCCAGCGGATCATGCCGTAAGAGCTGTCGTTGAGCACCGTCACCACCAGGTTGAGGCCGAGGCGGACGGCAGTTTCCAGCTCTTGGCTGTTCATCATAAAGCCGCCGTCGCCGCAGATCGCCATCACCCGGCGGTCCGGGTTCAGCTTGGCCGCCATCATCGCCGATGGCAGGCCCGCGCCCATCGTCGCCAGCGCATTGTCCAGCAGAACGGTGTTGGAGTGATAAGCCTTGTAATTGCGGGCGTACCAGATCTTGTAGATACCATTGTCCAGCGCGATGATATCGCAGTCGCCCATCACCTTGCGGGTGTCCGCCACCAGCCGCTGCGGGATCACCGGAAAACGCGCATCGCCGGCGCGGTCGGAGAGGTGTTTCTCGGTTTCCTGCTTGATGCGCTGGAAATAGCTGCGGTCAAAGTCCAGCGGGCCGCCCAGGATATTGCCCAGCCGGGTGATCGATTGCGCCAGGTCGCCGACCACCTCCAGCTGCGGGAAATAGACCTGGTCGACCTGCGCTGCCTTGTAGTTCACATGAATCACCTTGGTGCCGCCGTCCTCCATGAAGAAGGGCGGTTTTTCAACCACGTCGTGGCCCACGTTTATGATCAGGTCGGCGCGTTCGATGGCGCAGTGCAAATAATCGCCGTCCGACAGCGCGGCGGTGCCCAGAAACAGGTCCGAGCGTTCATCGACCACGCCCTTGCCCATCTGGGTGTTGAAGAAGGGGATCTGGATCAGGCCGGTAAAATCACACAGGGCAGAGCGCGCCTTGCGGCGGTTGGCGCCGGCCCCAAGCAGCAGCAGCGGCATCTTAGCGCCCCGGATCATTTCCGCGGCCTCGGTCAGCACCTCGTCCCCCGCCACCGCGTAATGGCGCGGGTGGGGCGGGATGACGGAGGCATCGGTTTCCTCTGCCGCGATGTCCTCCGGCAGCTCCAGCAGGACGGCGCCGGGGCGTTCCTCCTCGGCGGTGCGGAATGCCTCGCGGATCAGCGCCGGGATGGTATTGCCGTGCACGATCTGTTTGGACATCTTGCAGATCGGCTCGAACAGACCCACCACGTCGATGATCTGGAACCGGCCCTGTTTCGATTTCTTGATCGGCTTCTGGCCGGTGATCATGATCAGCGGCATGCCGCCCAGATGGGCATAGGCGGCGGGGGTGGCGAAATTGGTGGCGCCGGGGCCCAGTGTCGCCATGCAGACGCCCGCCTTGCCGGTCAGGCGGCCATAGGTGGCGGCCATGAAGGCGGCGCCCTGTTCATGGCGGGTCAGCACCAGCTCAATCTTCGAGGTGCGCAGGGATTCCAGCAGGTCGAGGTTTTCCTCGCCCGGGACGGCAAAGACGTATTCGACGCCTTCGGCCTCCAGCGCGTCGACCAGCAGGTCAGAAGCTTTGGCGGGGGAATGGGGCACAGAGCGGGTCTCGGGCATGGGGGCTCCTGTTGATTGAGAGTGCAGGGGAGGGCGGCTTATTGCGCGGCGTGCTGCTGTGCCGGCACCGGAAACAGTTCATCCATCGAGACGGAACGGCCGTTATCCAGCACGATGCGCGCGTGGTAACGCTGCAGCAGCCGCGGTTCCGCGACGCCGCAGCTGTGGGCGATGATTTCGGCCTCCTTTTTCATGTTCTTGGCGTAATAGGCGACGCGTTCGGATTTGCTGGCGGGGTCGAGTCCGAATTGCAGCTTGGGGTCATGGGTGGTGATGCCGGTGGGACAGGTGTTCCTGTTGCACTGCAGGGCCTGGATGCAGCCGAGCGCAAACATGAAGCCGCGGGCGGAGTTGACAAAATCGGCGCCGGCGCAGAACGCCCATGCAACTTCGGACGGGTTGATCAGCTTGCCGCTGGCGCAGACCTTGATCCGCTCGCGCAGCCCATAGCGGGTCAGGATATCGACGGTCAGCGGCAGGCTTTCGCGCAGCGGCATGCCCATGTTGTCAATCAGGCTCATCGGGGCGGCGCCGGTGCCGCCGTCGGCGCTGTCGATGGTGATGAAATCCGGCGCGCTTTCGACGCCGCGGGAGAGGATCTCCTGGCACAGGCCCTCGATAAAGCCATAGGCGCCCAGCACCGCCTTGAAGCCCGCCGGCTTGCCGGTCACCTCGCGGATATAGGCGATCATGTCCAGCAGGTCGCTTACCGTACTGACCTCCGGGTGGCGGTTGGGGCTGATGGCGTCCTCGCCGGGGATCAAGCCGCGGATGGCGGCAATTTCCGGTGTCACCTTGGCGCCGGGCAGAATACCGCCCTTGCCGGGCTTGGCGCCCTGGCTGAGCTTCAGCTCGAACATGCGGACAGAGTCATGCGCAGCGACCGCGCGCAGCTTGTCCTCGTCAAAGCCGCCTTCGGGCTTGCGCACGCCGAACTTGCCGGTGCCGATCTGGAACACGATGTCGGCACCGCCCTCCAGATGATAGGGCGACAGCCCGCCCTCGCCGGTGTTGAGCCAGATGCCGGCCTTTCTGGCGCCATGCGACAGCGCGCGGACCGCGGGCACGGAGATGGCGCCAAAGCTCATGCCGGAGATATTGAAGATCGAATCCGTGGTGTAGGGGTGGCGCGCGTAAGGGCCGATGGTGACGGAGGCGGCGGGCGTTGCGTCCTGCGCCAGCGCCGGGAAGGGGCAATTGGCGAAATAGACTGTTCCGGCCGGGCGCAGATCCCGGGTGGAGCCGAAGGCAATGGTGGAGTCCACATTCTTGGCGGCCCGGTAAACCCAGGAGCGTTCCGCCCGGTTGAACGGCATTTCCTCGCGGTCCAGGGCAAAGAAATACTGCCGGAAGAATTCGCCCATATGTTCAAAGAAATAGCGGAAGCGGGCCACCACCGGGTAATTGCGGCGCAGGGTGCTGTCGGTCTGGGTTTTGTCGCGGATGTAGATCACTACCAGCCATAAAACGCCGGCGCCGAAGACAAAGATGAACGCATATGACAGGAATTCAAGCAGCGCCAGGACGGTGCTGGATATCTGGGACATGTTTTCCGTCGCTCCTTTGGGGGCTTGGCGGCGCGGCTGGTTCCGCGGGCCTGGTTTTCGCCTATAGAGAATGCGCCTTTGTACCGGGCATTGCATTCACGGTGTGGTCACTTCCTTTGGAGCCGCAGGGGCGGGCAAGTTGCTGTCCCCAAGGAGAACCTGCGACCGAGCGCAATGGTTCCGCACCGCGGGCCAATACCCGGATACTGCGGCACCGGGTGGAACCTTGTCCAGCCTGCGGGTGCGAGGGACCGGCCCCGCGCCCGTTCCGCTGCAGCAAGGGCTGCGCTGTCAGCGCTCCAGTGCCCCTTCGGCGAACTCCCGGTCCGGGTGATTTGCGCCTCGGTGTTGGAATTGTGGCGCAGGTGCGACGGCACAGCCTGCGGCGCTACCCGCTGGGAGATCATGTGCAAAACGTCACCGTGGTGGGTGAGCTTTCAGTATTCGGGATAATTTTGCGCTGAGCCCATCCGCCGTCCGCGTTTCAAACCGGTGGCATAAGGTGCACCGGGCAGCTGCTCGTTCGGGCCGGTCATTCCGAAGTGCCGGGTGATCGAGGGCAGAGGCGCCGGCAACGCCGCCGCCGGTGGCAATGGCACGATGGTGCGGCTTCACGGAGCGAGTCCGGGTCACAAATCCAGTTCGATTGTGTCTGACGCAGGGACGGCGCAGCAGATCAGTGTTTCCCCTCGCGCAGGCGCAGCCGATGGCGCGCGGCGGTAGGACACTTTGCCTGCGCCAAGCCGGGTGCTGCAGCTGCCGCAATTACCGGCGCGGCAGCTGAATTCCGGTGTCAGCCCATGGGTTTCTGCCAGCTCAAGCAGGGTTCCGTCTGCGGGGGTCCACGGCTGTTCAAATCCGGATCTGGTGAAGCGGACAATGGCGGTTGCGGCTTCTGGCACTGTATCCTTCAGGCGCGCGGCATCTGCGGCGCGCGCCAATGCGGATGGCCCGAAGGCCTCGGCGTGGATGTCAGCGTCGCGGACACCAAGGCTGAGAAGGCTGTCATAGACGGCCTGCATGAACCCGCCAGGTCCGCAGAGGTAGACATCAGCCCTTTGTTGCGGCAGCAGCCGCTGCAGGATTCCGGTATCGATGCGGCCTGTCAGATCGAAATCCCTGCCTGCCACCTCATCCGCGGCAGGCTCGCTGATCAGCGAAACATACCGGATCATGCCGCCGGCGGCCTGCTCAAGCCTGCGCAGTTCACTGGCAAAGGCGCGGTCCCGGACGCTGCGCGCAGCGTGCAAAAGAATAAGCGGGCGCTGATGGCGGGTGCGCAGCCCTTCGCGCAAGCTGTGGCGCGCCATGGCAATCATGGGCGTGATCCCCACGCCGCCGGCGATCAGCACCGCTGGACGCATTTGCGACGGGTCCAGAAAGAAAGCGCCGCGCGGGGCCTTGGCCTCAATCATCGTGCCGGGCTGCAGGGTGTCATGCAGCAGCCGGGACAGGGTGCCGTTTTCCTCGCGTTTGACCGAGATGCGGTAGTGGCCTTCCCCAGGGGCTGAGGAGACCGTGTAAGTCCGCACCAGCGGCCTTTCTGTGCCGGGCGGCGCGGCGCGGAGGGTCAGGAACTGGCCGGCCTCAAATGGCAGCAGCGGGCCGCCGTCCTCCGGCTGCAGATAAAAGGAGCGGATCGTGGTGCTTTCTTGCTCGGTCCGCGCAACCTGAAAGCGGCGCCAGGCGCTGCGTTGTGCTTCCAGGGTTTTGCGGGCCTCTGACTCAGACCAAGTATCCGTCATCATCGCGTTGGGTGAAAAATCACCGCGTTCGGCGTGGAAGGGCAGAACGCCCTCCAGCCAGATGCCTTGGTGCAGGGTAAACCGCCAGCCGCGCTCAGCGCCCTGAAAGGTGGTGACATCAGGGTGGTTTTCGCCCAGCAGCTCAACCGTACCGGTCAGCAGCAGCAGGCTGCCTGTTTCGAAATCCGCAAACGCCAGGCCCGCGCGCGGGTTCAGCAGGAAATTTCCCAAGGTGTTGAAATGGTTGTTGCCGGGGAAATCGGGGATGGCCAGGGTGTTGCCGTCGACGCGGACAAAACCGGGCCGCCCGCCCCGGTGCGAGACATCGACGCCTTCGCGTTCGGGGTGCGCCGCCGCAGGCACATGGCTTGCGACAAAGAACATGTCGGCATCGGAAATCAGTGCGGTGCGGGCGCTGTCTAAGCTGACAAAGCGCTGCGGCTTGGCAGCTACCCGTGGTTCTGCAGGTTTCAAATCCCGCAGCCGGATGTATTGCGGGCAGTTGCCAAAAGACTGATCGACACGCAGGGTAAACCCGTGCCGCGCGGCGGCAATGATGCGCCCGTTGACCCGGTTGCGGCGGCGGCTGTGCAGTTCGATCCCCAAAATCCCCAATGGCGCGCCCTTGCGGATGGCAACATGGACGGGATCCTCGGTGCTGCCGCTCAGTGATACATGCATATGCCGCGCATCCGGGGTGGCAGCAAATCCGGGCGGGCCGCTCAGCAGGGTTGCCCAGGGCCAGCCCTGATGGTCCACCGCGCCTACCGCCAGAAACGGCAGCTGCGCAAAGAACGCGCGGTGCTGATCCGGCATGAAGGGGCGGATCAGCCGGCGGGCGAAGGCTTCCATTGCATCACGCTTGCCCGCGCGGCGCTGCATTTCCTGCTCGCCTTCATGAAAGGGCGAGGGGCTGTCTGCATCAAAGGGAGTCACGGAAACCTCCTGTTGTCTGAAGGAGAGAGGCGACGGCCGTCAGAGCAGCCGCCGCGCAAGGGGTCAGGCCGCCAGGCCAGCCTTGGTGGCGGGCATCGGCTTGAAGCCCTCCAGGCCTTCGATGCGGGCCAGAAGGGCACGCACATTCGGGTAGGGCTCCAACGGGATTCCGCCCTCGGGCGCGTGGGCCAGATAGGAGTAGACCGCCACATCGGCGATTGTGGGGGTGTCGCCGGCCAGGAAGCCGCGGCCCTCCATATGGGCATCGATCCTGCCCAGCACACGCGCGGCGACGGTGGCGCAGAACTCCGCGTCCAGCGGCGCGTTGAAGACGGTGATCAGCCGCGCGGCTGCCGGGCCAAAGGCAATGTCGCCCGCCGCCAGGGTCAGGAACTTCTGCACTTCCGCTTCCAGAACCGGATCGGATGGCAGCCAGGACGGCGCGTATTTGCGGGCGAGATAGACCAGAATGGCGTTGGAATCGGACAAGACGGTTTCGCCATCCTCGATCACCGGAACCTGGCCTGCGGGATTCAGCGTCAGAAACGCGGGCTGTTTGTGTTCACCGCCTGCAAGGTCGACGTTGATCACCTCATGGGCGATGCCGGCAAGGCTGGCGAACAGCTCTACCCGATGGGAGTGACCGGAGAGGGGGAAGCTGTGAATGCGGATGGAATGCGGCATGACTGGGATCCTTCTGTGCGGCATGTGCCGTGGGTTATTGATAACACGGGCAAGATAGCGGCGGCGCGCAAGGGCGATAATATTCCTTTTCGGCGATTGATTGTGTATGCAGTGTTCATAAATAAAGGCGCCGGGAGAGACACGATGGACAAATTGGCCTGCATGCGCACCTTTGCGGCCGTTGCGGCGCAAAGCTCCTTTACCAGCGGTGCCTTGCAGCTGGGTATCAGCACCAAACTGGCCAGCAAATATGTGGCCCGGCTGGAGGAACAGCTGGGTGCGCAGCTGTTGAACCGCACCACTCGCAAGGTAACGCTGACCGACACGGGCCGCGCCTATCTGGAGCGCTGCCTGCCGCTGCTGGATCAGTTCGACGAGCTGGAGGACGTGGTGCAGCTGCGCCAGCAGGAGCTGGGCGGCCCGGTCCGGATCACTGCGCCTACCGGCTTCGGCAGCCGGGAGCTGGTCGAAGCCTTGCAGCCGTTCCAGCAGATGCATCCTCAGGTGGCGGTTGAACTGCTGCTGTCCGACCGCCACCTGCCTATCCTGGAGGAGGGCGTGGATCTGGCGGTCCGTTTCGGAGCTCTCAAGGATTCGACACTGATCGCGCGCAAGCTCTGTGCCATGCGGCTGGTGGTGGTGGCGTCGCCGGCCTATCTGGCGGCGCAGGGAACCCCTGCCGAACCCGAAGCGCTGGCTGCCCGCAACTGCCTGCTGCAGATGACCTCGCCGCAGCCGGATGCCTGGACCTTCGGCCGCAAGGACCGGCAGCGGACAGTCATTGTCGGCGGCACTTTTCGTGCCAATTCACCGCGTGCTGTGGCCCATATGGCTGCCAGCGGCCTCGGGATTGCCCGCTGCCCGCATTACACCGCGCTGCCGTTTCTGCAGGATGGCAGGTTGCAAGTGCTGTTCGAAACACAGGAAACCGATCCGATCACGCTCTACGCGGTTTATCCGTCCAGCCGCCATCTCACAGCGCGGATCCGCGCTTTGATCGACCATCTGGCAGAGTATTTCGGACCGCGCTGATTGGTCCGCTCTGCACCGCCCGCGCCCGTTTGGGAGGGGGCTTCGTTCTGGTTAAAATACTCCGGGGAGCACGAGGGGCCGGCACCACAGGCAGGGTCACCGGTGTCATCGCCCCCATCAGAGTGGAAGGCGTCACCTTCACCGGCTGGCCGTATTCCTCCATCGCAATCAGCCCGTCGCCCATCGCATCGTCAAACAGCCGCGGCGAGTTCACCGGGTTGATGGTGATGACGCCGGGATCCTCCTTGATCTGGTCCGGCGTCCGCCGCCGGGTCTGTCGCGTGCCATATCGTTTGCCTTTCAGGTTAGCTTGCTGGCTAAATGTTCAGGCGCGTCGTAGATCAGACGGCCGAGATCGGAGAATTTGCTGTCTCCGCTGGTGAACCCCAGCACTGCATCACGGATTTCGCCGGCACGCGTTTCCCCCAGCGAAGGCGCCGCGAACTCCATGAATTTGCGAACCACGTCTTCCTTAGAGAATGGCGCCTCGGGGCCGCCGCGCGCATGCACATCGCCGGATTCGATCACCCGGCCGTCGGTCAGCGTCACCACCACATCAGCCACCCGGCAGGCGGGAAAGCGCACCGAATGGCGCGCCGCCTCGGCAACTGAGATCCGCTTGTGGATCGAGGCCACCAGCGGGTCGGCCAGACCCTCGCCCGAGATATGTTCGACCCCGATGCGGCCATAGGCGGCCTGCACCGCCACCGCAAAGCCCAGTGAATACTGAGCCTGGCTGGTGGTCGAAGGCATGCCGGGGTAGAGGCAGGCGCTTTCGTGGAAGGTGTTGATGCGGATCCTGGCAAGTTTTTCGTGGCTAAGACCGTGGTCCAGCATCACCTGCCGCAGCGCGTCGATCGGGGCATGGGCCCAGCGGCAGATCGGGTAGGGTTTCACATACTGATGCTCCATCTGCCAGAAGCTGCCGAGGTCATCCCAGTGTTCCGCCACCCGGTCTTCCTCAAGGGTGATCGCCGGGGCCCCGGTGAAACCTTTCTCTGCCAAGACCGCCGCCGACATCCCAACCATCGCACCCCAGCCGGAGCCGTCATGCAGCATTGAGGGGTTGGCAATCTCGCGCATCATCTGGCTGCGCGGGCCGTGGAACTCGGCAATCCCCAGCGCCTCGCGCAATTGCGTCCGGCTGAGGCCGCGCATCCGGGCCGCCATCGCCGCCACCCCCAGCGCGTTCCAGGCGCCCGAGGTGTGGTAATCGCCGACAGTGGCGTGCAGCGACAGGGCGGCGCGGCCCGCCAGCTCATAGCCCAGCGTGGTGATGGCCAGCGCTTCAGGCCCCGAAAAATCCGGCACGGTTTCCGCCAGTGCGGCAATTGCCGGGATCACCACCACGCCGATATGGCCCTTGGTCGGATAATAGCCGTCATGGCCGTCCAGATTGTCGGTCGCGGTGGCGGCGGCATAGGCGGCACCTGCCACGCTTACCTTGCGGCCGTCGAACAGCATCCGCGCAGCGAAGCCTTCCTCACCGCAGCCATAGAGCGCCGCCGCGGTTTCGCGGGCGATACGGCCAGCCATCATCGGGGTGGCGCCGATGGTGATCCCCAGGGTGTCGAGAAACATCAGCGCCGCGGCCTGGCGGGTGGTTTCCGGCAGGCCGCCGGGGGTAAGGCCGAAGATGAAATCGGCGGCGCGGTCGAATGTGGCGGCCATGGCGGTTCTCTCCCAGGGCGGTTTCCGCAACAGGCTAGGCTCAATGGCGCCAGGTGACACACAAATTAAAGGGGGTCAAAGCCGCGGAATATTTCGTGAATGCTGCGCTTGGCGTCGTTTTCTGACCTCTCTGTGGCGCTAACTTCTGGGAATTGCAGCCCATTCCAAAGCATGGGATCATGGCCCCGAAACCGCCAGCGGACTGTCCCATGAAAAACCTGCCTCATCTGACATTCCTGCGCTCGTTCGAGGCCGCGGCGCGCTACCTCAGCTTCACCTCGGCGGCGGATGAGCTGAACTGCACCCAGTCGGCGGTATCGAACCATGTGCGCAGCCTGGAGGAATTCATCGGCCGGCCGCTGTTTGTGCGCCACCCGCGGTCGCTGTCGCTGACGGATGTGGGCGAGGCCTATCTGCCCTCGGTGCGGCACGCGCTGCAGGAGATCGACAGTGCCACCCAGCTATTGATCTCGCAAAGCCACAAGCGGGAAGTGGTGATTTCCTGCCCGGTCAGCCTGGCGGAGAAATGGCTGATCGACGTGATCAAGGATTTTACCAAGGCACACCCGGATATCGATCTGACCATTCACAGCACCATCTGGGTCGATGTCGAGACCAACGTTTCGGACATTTCGATCACAATCAACCATGTCGACGATGTGATGGGGCCGGCGGTCAAGCTATGGGATGAAAAGCTGGCGCTTGTCTGCTCGCCGGAGTTCCGGGTAGCCGGCAAGCCGCTGAGCAGACCGGAACAGCTGGCGGAGGCCAAGCTGATCCACATCCTGGGCCGCCCGGTCTATTGGGAAAAGACCGCCAAGCATTTCGGGCTGTCCGGGATCGAGCTGAAGGGCGGCTTGCAGACCAATTCGTCCAACATGGGGCTGGAGTTCGCGGTCAATGCGCTTGGCTGTGTGGTGCTGCCGAAATCGCTGGTGCGTTCGCATGTGGAGGCCGGGCGGCTGGTGGAGCCGTTCGACTTTGATCTCGACTGCCCCTGGACCTATTTCGCCACCTTCAAGGACAAGGCGGCGACGCCCTCGGTCAAGCATTTCAAGACCTGGCTGCTGCAGGCGGCGGCGGAGATGGAGTTGTAAGGACAGGCGGAAACGGCGGGCCGCATTGATTTCCCGTTCGTCCGCGCGTATATACATGCATATATACGGAAGGCGCATCCATGATTGAAACCAAGATCAGAAAAGTCGGGAACTCTGCTGTCATCACCCTGACGACAGAGATGCTCACCATGCTGGACGCCAAGGAAGGCGACACGCTGTTTGTGGTGCGCGGCGATGACGGCAGCCTCAGGGTGGTGGCGCATGACCCCTCGGTGGCCGAGGCGCTGGCCGCGGCTGAGATCGTGATGGATGAGAATCGCGATCTGCTGCAGGCGCTTGCGTGAGCAAGTACATTTGGGTGCCGCTGACGGCGGTTATCATCATTCATGACCGGCAGATTGCCCGCCACGGCGGCGCGGCAGGCATGCGCGACAAGGCGCTCTTGGAGATGGGCTGTGCGCGGGCGATGAACCTTGCGGCCTATTCCGATGCAGAGGTGGCGGAAGTCGCCGCGGCTTATGCGTTTGGCATTGCCAAGGCGCATGCCTTTGTCGATGGCAACAAGCGCACGGCCTTTGTGACGGCTGTCACCTTCCTGAGGTTGAACGGCTACCAGTTCCGTCCAGACCCGGTTGAGGGCGTACGGATGATGGAAAACCTCGCCACCGGCGATGTGGATGAAGTGGCATTTGCAGCTTGGCTGACGGCCGGGATGGCGCCCATTTAATTTTTCCGCCGTGTGTGCTGCGACACAATGCAGGCTGGTCCCTCCCGTCTGCGGGCGCTGCCCTTCGCGTTTCAATTCGGGCCACCAAGAAATGGTGACCCGGTTTATTGCCGGAATGCCTTAAGCCCGCAGACGCGCACCCGAGGGGTCGAAGGCGGCCGCTTCCAGGATTCGCGCCTTGTGCGGCTTGCCGAGGATGTAGACTTCGACCTCATCGCCGGGCTTGCCAACCGCCGGGTTGGCATATCCCAGCGCCAGCGATTTGCCGACCGAATAGCCATAGGCGCCCGAGGTGACCCGGCCCACCGGCTGGCCGTCCGGTGTGAATATAGGCTCGCCGCCCGAGGCATCGGCATCGTTGACCGCGTCGATCTCAAACGCCGACAGCACTTCGCGCGGGGCGTTGTCCTTGACCTTGAGATACGCATCCTTGTTAAGGAAGTCCTTGTCCAGTTTGATGAGCCCGGCCAGGCCAACCTCTTGCGGCCAGTATTCCTGGCTGTATTCGCGGCCCCAGGAGCCATAGCCCTTTTCGATCCGCAAGCTGGCGAGCGCACGGCCGCCCACAGGGCCGCCATCGAACTCCTTCGCCGCCTCCAAGAGGGCGGCGTAGAGCTTGACCTGATCCTTCTCGGCGCAATGCAGTTCCCAGCCCAGATCGCCGGTGAACGACACCCGGACCGCCAGGCATTCCACGCCTGCCACGTCGATGGTGCGCGAGCGCATGAAGCGGAAACCCTCGTTCGATAGATCCGCATTAGTCATCCGCTGCAGCATGCCGCGCGATTTTGGACCGGCCACGTTGAATCCCGCAATGCGGTTGGTGGCGACCTCAAACGTGGTGCCTTCCGGCAGCTCCACCATGTTGAAGAACCGCTGGTGGTAGCGTTCCGCCATGCCGGAGCCGACCATCATGTACTCGTCATCGGCCACTTTGGTGATGGTGAAGTCGCCAGCCACGCCGCCGCGCACCGAGATCAGCGGGGTCAGGCAGGAGCGGCCGACCTCAGTGGGCACCTTGTTGGCGACCAGCTTGTCCAGCCAGTCAAAGGCGCCCGGCCCCTTGATCACGTAGTTGGCGAAGTTGGAGATGTCGATAACGCCGACATTTTCCCGCAGCATGTTGACCTCGCGGCCCACCGGCTCCCACCAGTTCTGGCGGGTGAAGCTGTTGGTGTCCTGGGTGCCGGGGGTGCCGGAGAACCACAGAGGATGTTCCCAGCCGCAGTTCAGGCCGAATACGCAGCCCAGTTCCTTTTGCAGCTCATACACCGGGCGCACCCGGGCCGGGCGGCCGGCGCTGCGTTCCTCGTTCGGGAAGTGGATGGCGAAACGGTGCGCGTATTGGTCCTCGACCCGGGCCTTGGTGAAGGCCTTGTCGGCCCAGTCGCCAAAGCGCGCCAGATCCCAGGCGAACATGTCGTACTGCGGCTCGCCCTCGATCATCCACTGGGCTGCCAGCAGGCCGAGGCCGCCGGACTGCGAGAAGCCGGGGATGATGCCAGTGCAGCAGAAGTAGTTCTTAAGCTCGGGCACCGGGCCCCAGATGGCGTTCGAATCCGGCGACCAGATCATCGGGCCGTTGATAACCCGTTTGACGCCTGCGGTCTCGGCGCAAGGCACCCGCTCGGTGGCGCGGATCACGTTCTCCATGATCCGGTCCAGATCGTCGGGGAACAGCTCATGTGCAAAGTCCAGCGGGGTGCCGTTTTCTGCCCAGAATCGCATGTCCTTTTCATAGGCGCCGATCAGGAAGCCGTTGCCCTCTTGGCGGAAATAGTATTCGCCGTCACGGTCGGCGATCGAGGGCAGGCGGCGACCCATGTTTGCCACTTCGTCAATGCTCTCGGTCACAAAATACTGGTGCTCGGTGGGCTGCAAGGGCAGGGTGAGTCCCGCCATGGCCGCCACTTCGCGGCCCCAGAGACCGCCGGCGTTCACCACCCATTGTGTATGGATGTCGCCCTTTTCGGTCTTCACGATCCAAGTGCCATCGGGCTGCTGCTCGGTGCCGATCACCGGGCAGAACCGTTCGATCTGCGCCCCCATGGCGCGCGCGCCGGCCGCATAGGCCATGGTGACGCCGGAGGGGTCCACATTGCCGCCATCGGGTTCAAACATGATGCAGCGGATGTCGTCGAACTGCGCCAGCGGGTGCAGCTCCTTGGCCTGCTCGCGGCTGACCTCGTGGAAGTTCAGCCCGTAGTATTTCGCCTTGGCCTCCTGCAGGCGCAGCTGATGCTCGCGCTGTTCGGTTTTGGCAAGATACAGCGAACCCGGCTGGAACACGCCGCAGCCCTGGCCGGTTTCCTTCTCCAGCTCCTTATACAGGTTCATCGTGTAGTGCTGGACGCGGGTCACGTTGTTGTTGTCGTGCAGCCCGTGGATGTTGGCCGCCGCGTGCCAGGTGGAGCCGGCGGTCAGCTCGTCGCGCTCCAGCAGCACCACGTCTTTCCAGCCGAGTTTGGCCAGGTGGTAGAGGATCGAGCAGCCGACCAGGCCCCCGCCGATGACAACTGCCTGTGCATGGGTTTTCATGCCTGTGTTTCCTTTACCTGCGCCTCTGGCACGGCCCGCCCCGCAGGCTGGGGAGAGCCGCCAATTCTGTCGTCGCGACCCTAGCTGCGAGGGGATGGGATGACCCGTGAAGAATTCAAACCCAATGGCCCCGGATTCGATGGGTCATCAGAGTGCGGGGCACTTCCTGCTGAAAGAGAAGCCCGGCTGCGCCTGGCCCTCCCCGGGAATGCGCTTTGCACTTTCCCAGGGTCGCGCGCTGCCCTCAGCAAATTTGGAAGACACTAACCTGCAATCTCTTTCATCACGGCGAGGAACTTTGCCACTTCGCCGATGCTGTTGTAGTGGCACATGGAGACGCGCACGCAAGCCTCCATGCCGAGCGGTGTCAGGATATTGCCCGAGTAGTGATCCGCCTTGCGCAGGTGGGTGCGGATGCCCTGCTCGTTCAGGCGCTTCACAACTTCCTCCGACGGCACAGTATCAACAGCAAGCGATACCAGCCCTTCGCGCGCCGGGTTATCTGCGCCGCCTAGAATGGTGACGCCCTCGATCTCCGCCAGGCCGGGCAGGTTGCCGGTGCCATGGATCATTGCATCGGTCAGTGCCTTTTCATGGGCATGGATTGCCTCCCCCGCAGCCACGAATTTTTTGCGCCGGTCCGTGGCACCGCTGACCTCGCCGCCGAGCCATTCCAGGTAATCGGCCACATCGGAGAGAGTTGCATAGCTGCCGGTGTCGCGGGTGCCCATTTCCCAATTGTCCTCCGGCCCGTCGATCAGCGAATTGTGCGGCAGCCCGGTCAGCCGGTCCGAGATCCAGGCCAGCCCATAGCCGTGGCGCGAGAACATCTTGTAGGGCGAGATCACATAGCCGTCGGCGCCGTAGGCGGTCAGGTCAATGCGGCCATGGGCGGCGTGCTGGATGCCGTCGACGATGATCAGACAGCCCGGCGCCACTTCGCGGATGGCGGCGGCGCAGGCGGCAAGGTCGACGCCCATTCCCGTCACGGGGGAGGTATGGACAATGGTCGCGACAACCGTATCCGGTGTGACCGCCCGGGCGTAGGCCTCTGCAGTGACGGTGCCGGTGGCGTTGTCATGCGGGATCAGCACATGGTTCTGCCGCGCCACGCCGGCCCAGCGGGCACAGGCGGAGCGGGTCGCCGGATGCTCCAGCGTAGAGCCCAGAACGGTGCCGCCCTCAGGCGAGCCGAGACAGGCGTTCATGATCAGGCGGAACAACAGCTCGGTGCCGCTTTCACCGGCAAAGAACTGGCCGCCGGGGGCGTTCATGAAAACGCGCATATCGTCCTTGGCCTTGGTGATCACCCGCACCAGCTCGTGGCTGCCGGGGTTGTTGCGGCCCTGGTTGTCAGGGATTGCGGCATAGCGGGCGGAGGTTTCCACCACCGCGTTCAGCGTCAGCGCGCCGCCGGCGTTTTCAAAAAAGATGCGGCTGCCCTGTTGGGAGCAGGTGTCAACTTGGGCAAAGCGGGTGCGGATTTTGTCCAACAGGGCGTCGGTGATCTGAGTCATGGCAAGTCCAACCGGGCAAGAGGTCTATTTGCCGGCACAGTAGAGCGGTTGCGAGGCGGGAGCATGCAAAAAATTCCGAGGATGAGAGGCGGAAACCTCTGTGGCTGCCCGCCGGCGCCGCCGGGCGGTTCAGTCTTTCGCCGGATTATAAATTCTCAGGTTATGAACCCCGAAAATGGCACGGCAATGCAGCCCGGTGTGCCATCTCCGCCAGTGTTATGATATCGAAACCGGCCGTTTCAGCTTGGCCTCCAGCCGTTTGGCGGCGCCGATCAGCCGCTCCTTCATTGCGCCGGCCGGGTTGGCCAGCAATGCCGGCACGGTGATCCCATCCAGCCTATCATAAAGCGTGGTGAGGCCGAGGCTCGATGGGTTCTTGATATGGCCAGGGGGGTGGGAAAATAGCTTTCCAGCGCCACCAGGCCAAACAGCACAAAGTGGAACACCACGGTGGAGACCACCCGCAGGGTCACGCCGAACCCGGCCGTTCACAGGTGATACAGGGCAAAGGCAATGCCGGCGCAAGTGATGAACCCCGTCAGCCTGGGTCCGTTGCTGCGCATGTTCTGAGCGGAGTCATACTGTTTCTCCAGCTCTTCCAGCGCTTTAGTGTCAAGGTGAGTGTCCAGGGATATCGGGTATCCAATCTAACAGCCGGCGGCCAGCTTTGCCGAGGGATGGCAGCAATATGGCACTGATATTCTGGCAGAAACCGCCAAATAACCGGATCTGGGGTAACCCGGCACCCCGACTGAACGAGGTCTGATAGGTCAACGGCTGGCAGCGCGTGGAAGTTTAGTCTTCACATCTGTCTGCAAAATTGTATACAGCTTAGAGTACAGACCCGGATATCAGCTCCGGACAGTTTTCACGACGGCTTGCAGGGGGCACTTATGAACAACACGATGAACGGCGCCGAGGCGATGGTACGCTCTTTGGAGGCGCATGGCGTCACCCATATCTTCGGCCTCTGCGGCGATACCACGCTGCCATTCTATGATGCGATGAACCGGTTGGAGCACGGCATCACCCACGTTCTTACGCGCGATGAACGCAGCGCGGCCTATATGGCCGACGGGTTTTCCCGGGTAACCGGCCGGGTGGGTGTGTGCGAGGGTCCGTCCGGCGGCGGCGCCACCTACATCCTGCCCGGGCTGATCGAGGCCAACGAAAGCTCTTATGCGGTGCTGGCGATCACCACTGACATTTCGGTGGGGTCCTACGGGAAATACCCGTTGACCGAAGTGGATCAGGACGCGCTGATGCGGCCGCTGACCAAGTTCAACACGGTGATCAAGCGCGCCGGCCACATCCCGCGCATGGTGCGCCAGGCGTTCCGCGCGATGACCACCGGGCGGTCCGGCTCGGTTCATTTAGGGCTGCCCTATGACATCCAGTATGACGACGTTCCCGCCGATGATATCTGGGGCGATCCAAAACATCACAGCTACCCTGCCTACCGCGCAGCACCTGAACCGGGTGCTGCAGAGGCTGCGGTGGAGGCCATCCTCAGCGCCAAATCACCGCTGATCGTCTGCGGCGGCGGCGTGGTGATCGCGCGCGCGATGGAGGAGCTGGGCAAGCTTGCCAGCCGACTCGACATTGCCGTGGGCACCTCGATCTCCGGCAAGGGATCGCTTGCCGATACCCATCCGCAATCGCTGGGCGTGGTTGGTTCCAACGGCGGCACCGGCGAGACCTGGGAGATGATGGAGAGCGCCGATCTGGTGGTCTTCATGGGCTGCCGGGCGGGGTCCACCACCACTTCGCGCTGGGAAGCACCGAAGCCCGGCCAGCGCATCGTGCATTTCGACAACGACCCGATGGTCATCGGCGCCAATTACCCGACCGAAGCGGGTGTGGTGGCCGACCTGAAACTGGCGCTGCAGGCGGTGAATACCTATCTGGACAACCGCGAGGCCGATCTGCCGTCCTTTGGCGGTGCTGCGAGAGTCGCCGACATCAAGCAGCGCAAGTTCGCCAGGTTCGAGGAACTGGCAAACAGCAAGACCGAACAGGTCCTGCCCGAGCAGATCATCCACGCGCTGAACCGGAACCTGCCCGATGACGCCATCGTGGTTTCCGACCCCGGCACCAGCTGCCCCTACTACAATGCCTACTCGCAGCAGAAACATCCGGGCCGCCAATACATCACCAACCGGGCGCATGGCGCTTTGGGCTATTCCTTGTCGGCCTCGCTGGGCGCCTGGTTCGGGCGGCCGGCTTGTAAAGTCGTGGGGATGATGGGCGACGGTTCCTTCAATTTCACCTGCGGCGAGCTGGAAACCGTGGTGCGCTGCGCGGCCCCCATTACCTATGTGGTGTTCTCCAATGCCAACTTCGGCTGGATCAAGGCCAGTCAGCGCGATGATTGCGGCAAACGCTATTACAATGTCGACTTCAACCGCACCAACCACGCCGCCGTGGCCGAAGCCTTTGGCGTCAAGACATGGCGGGTTGAGCGGCCCGAGGACCTGGACCCGGCGATCAAGGAGGCCTTTGCCCATGACGGCCCGACCCTGATCGACGTGGTCTGCCAGGCGCTGGAAGACTCCGCCGCCCCGGTGCGCCGCTGGATGGGGTGAGATTTGGTGATCTGACAAGGTCGCTTCTGCCCGTCGTCCCTTAATGGGCCGGCGCTGCCCTCTGTCTTTTCGTACAAACCTTTGAGTTCTACTGCTCCCGATTTTATTCTGCCCGCAAGCGGGTTATCAATCCTGAAGCCCGCATTCAGGAAAGGTGCCCCAATGGAAAACCCTACCGACTTCAAAGCCGGCGCCATGCTGCATCTGCGTGGCAACACGCTGTCCGAAGGCGATCCGGTGGCGCTGCCGCTGACGCAAAGCTCAATGTACCACCTGCCGGGCGACTGGACGGGCGGGCCCAGTTATGGCCGGGTGGACAACGCCACCTGGGAGCACCTGGAGCATGTGCTGGCCTATCTGGAAGACGCGCCAACGCTGGCTTTCCCCTCCGGCATGGCGGCGATCTCGGCAGCGTTGTTTGCCACCGTCAAAGCAGGGTCAAAACTGCTGATCCCCTCGGACGGCTATTACGTCACCCGGCGCCTGAGCGAGCGGTTTTTGCAAAACCTCGGGGTTGAGCTCGAACAGCGCCCAACCACCAGCTTCGCGGACGGCGGGTTTGAAGGCTTTGACGTTGTTTTTGCGGAAACACCGTCAAATCCCGGGCTGGATCTCTGCGATCTGCGCGCCATTGCAGATGCAGTTCATGCGGCGGGCGGGCAACTGATCGTCGACAACACCACCATGACACCGCTGGGCCAGCGCCCGCTGGAGCTGGGCGCGGATGTGGTCGCGGCCTCCGACACCAAAGCGCCAGGCGGGCATTCGGATGTGCTGATGGGACATCTGGCCACCCGCAACGAAGAAATCCTGCAGGCGGCGCGCGAATGGCGACAGTTCGGCGGCGGCATTCCCGGCCCGCAAGAGGCCTGGCTGGCGCACCGCGGCTTGGAGACTTTGGAGATCCGCTTTGACCGGATGTGCCGCACGGCGGAGGTGCTGGCCGACCGGCTGGCGGCGCATCCGCGGGTGCAGGCGGTCCGTTTCCCCGGCCTGGCGTCAGACCCGTCGCACGCACTGGCGAAACAGCAGATGTCACGGTTCGGGTTCCTGATCTCGGTCACTCTCGACAGCGCTGAACAGGCGGACGCCTTTATCAACAACTGCCCGCTGATCCGTGCCGCGACATCGTTTGGCGGAGTCCATACATCGGCGGAACGCCGCGCCCGCTGGGGCGATGCGGTGGCGCCGGGGTTCGTGCGGATCTCGGTCGGGACCGAGCCGGCGGAGGAACTGTGGAACGCCATGGCGGCTTCGCTCGCGGCGCTTGGCGGCTAAGCCGGGGCAGGGCGTCAAGTCAGCGTCTGATAAAGCGTTGCGATCCAGTTGCTGACGGCTTTCACCTCGTCGCGCTGACCAGCGCCGTCGTTGATCACCATATAGTGCGAGCGGCGTTTCGGCAGAGTGTATGCAGTTGGCGCAAGAACCAGACCCTGCTCGATATATTGCCGGGCAAAGCTTTCCAGCACCATCGTCACCCCGCGACCTGCGGACACCGTTTGCAGTGCCAGCAGCGAGGAATCGGCCTTGAGCCAGTCGGTGGTCACCTGCAGGGTCAGCCCGTGCAGATCGGCCAAGCGGCCCCAGTCGGTTTCCGAGCCGATGATCTGCACCACATCGGCGCGGGCGAGGTCTGCGATGGACGGGTTGCCGCCCAGGGCCGCGGCATAGGCGGGGCTGCAGACCGGAACGGCGTTTTCGTGGCCCAGATGCAGGATCTGGCTTTCCTGCCAATCGCCGGAACCATAGCGGATATCGATATCCAGCGCCTGCTCATCAAAGCGGCTGGCCCAAACGGTGGTCGACAGTTGCACGAAAATATCCGGGTGGTTTGCCTGGAACCGGGCCAGTTGCGGTGCGATCACCAATGCAGCGCAGGAAATAGTGGCGCGTAAATGCACCACCCGCTTGCGCTTCCTGCTGAACAGCCCGGTGGTGGCACGCTGCATGTCGTCAAAGGATTTACGGATCGGCTGGGCATAGGCCTGGCCGGTGTCGGTCAGTGCAACGCCGCGGGGCAGGCGTTTGAACAGCTGGCTGTTCAGATGCTTTTCCAGCAGCCGGATCTGCTGGCTGATGGCGGCGGGCGTCAGCCCCAGTTCCTCGGCGGCGGCAGAGAAACTGTTGAGCCGCGCGGCGGCCTCAAAAGCTTTCAGCCAGGTGACATGGGGCAGATCGGTCATGCATGCCTTTAAGCACAGTTGGGCCTTAGACGCAAAACCCATTGTTTGATTTATACCTAAGGCGCCGTGCAAGGTCGCGGGAAACAAGCGGACTTGGCACGTTATGGCGCAAACATTTGACTTCATTATCGTCGGGGCCGGATCGGCGGGTTGTGTGCTGGCCGACAGGCTGACTGCCAATGGCCGGTACAAGGTGCTGGTGATCGAGGCGGGCGGCACCGACCGGCGGTTCTGGATCAAAATCCCTGTGGGCTACGGCTTTACCTTCTCGGACCCGGCGGTCAATTGGCGCTACTCGGCGGCACCGGATCCGGAGCTGAAGGGGCGCGCGGCCTATTGGCCGCGGGGCAAGGTGCTGGGCGGGTCAAGCTCGATCAACGCGATGGCCTATGTGCGCGGGCTGCCGCATGATTTCGACGATTGGGAGGCTGCGGGCGCCGCGGGCTGGGGCTGGGACTGCGTCCGTCGCAGCTATGAGTCGCTGGAGAGCCATGACGAATGGCACGACGGCAGCCGCCGTCTGCGCGGGACAGGTCCTGTACGGGTCACGGACCTGAGCGCGCGGATGCACCCCTTTGCCAGCAACTTCCTGTCCGCGGGGCAAGAGATGGGCTGGCCGGTGCTGCCGGACATGAATGCGCCTGCCGATGCTGGCGCCAATACCCCGCCAAGCGAGGGCATAGGATTCGTGCGCAGCACCGTAAAGGACGGGCGGCGCTGGTCTTCGGCCGATGCGTTTCTTCGGCCCGCGATGAAGCGCGGCAATCTGACCGTGGTCAGCGGTGCGCTGGTGGAGAAGGTACTGACTGCCGGCGGGCGCGCCACTGGCGTGGCCTACCGGGTGAACGGCCGGCAGAAACAGGCGATGGCAGCGCGGGAGGTGATCCTGAGCGCGGGTGCGGTGAATTCGCCGCAACTGCTGCAATTGTCCGGCATCGGCCCGGCGGGGTTGCTGCAGCGGCACGGGATCAACGTGGCACAGGATCTGCCGCAGGTCGGGCAGGGGCTGCAAGACCATCTGGCAGTGTCGCATTTTTTCTGGGCCAATACCGCAACGCTGAACGACCGGCTGGGCAGCTTTGCCGGGCAGATGAAGGCCGGGCTGCAATATATGCTGACCCGCAAAGGGCCGCTGAGCGTTCCGGTCAATCAGTGCAGCGGCTTTGTCCGCACCAAGGACGCGGCGCTGCCGGATGTGCAGGTCTATTGCAACCCGGCGTCTTATTCGACGCGTCCCAATGGCAAGCCGCAGATTGACCGGGACAATGGTTTCCTGCTGTGCGTGCAGCCCAGCCGGCCAACCAGCCGGGGGCAGATTAATATCCAGTCCGCGGACCCCGCGCAGGCGCCGCTGATTGAGCCGAATTCGCTGTCAACGGATGCGGACAAGGCAACAGCTGTACGCGCAAGCCGCCTGTTGCAGGCGCTGGCGGCAATCCCGGCGATCAAGCGCGTCACTCGCGAACGGCGGGCGCCGGATATCATCGGGATGGATGACAGCACTTTGCTGGAGAATTTCCGGGAACGCTCAGGCAGCGTGTTCCATGCCTCCTGCACCTGCCGGATGGGCAATGATGCCGCGGATTCGGTTCTGGATGCTCAGCTTCGGGTGCACGGGGTGGCGGGGCTGCGGGTGATCGACGCCTCTGCCTTTCCGAATGTGACCTCGGGCAACACCAATGCTCCAACCATGATGCTGGCGGCGCGCGGCGCCGAACTGGTGCTGGAAGACAATGAAAACAGGCCCTTGGCGGCTGAATGACAGGGAAACCCTTGATGAAACTCGACAAGATCGAAACCTTTGTGTTCGGCAATCCGCCGCCGCGCCACGGCGGGCGGTACTTCATCTTTGTGCGCCTGACCACTGCCTGCGGCATCACCGGGGCGGGGGAGATCTATAACGCTACCTTTGGCCCGGATCTGTGCTGCGCGATGGCCGAGGAAATGTTTGCCCGCCAGTTTGCTGGCTGCGATCCGCATCATATCGAGAAACTGTGGCGCAAATCCTATGGCGCGGGTTACACGCTGCGCCCTGATGTGACCGTTATGGGCGTGCTCAGCGGGCTGGAGATGGCCTGCTGGGACATCATCGGCAAGGCCGCGGGCAAACCGGTTTATGAGCTGATGGGCGGCCAGGTGCATGACCGTCTGCGCAGCTATACCTATCTCTATCCGCCGGAAGGGGACGTCTATCCGGACCCGGACATGCCGAATGTCTACAACGATCCGGACATTGCTGCCGAGGTTGCGCTGCAGCGGGTGGAGCAGGGCTTCACCGCGGTGAAATTCGACCCTGCCGGGCCTTATACGATCTATGACGGCCACCAGCCGCGGCTGGAGGATCTGGAGCGCAGCGAGCTGTTTGTGAAACGCATCCGCGAGGCGGTCGGCACCCGGGCGGACCTGTTGTTCGGCACCCATGGGCAATTCACCGTTTCCGGCGCCAAGCGGATGGCACGGCGGCTGGAGCCCTATGAGCCCTTGTGGTTCGAAGAACCCACAACGCCGGAGAACCCCGCCGATATGGCGGAGGTCGCACGGTTCACCTCGGTGCCGGTCTCGACGGGCGAGCGGCTTTGCACCAAGCACGAATTTGCGCGGGTGCTGGAGGCTGGTGCAGCCTCGATCCTGCAAATGGATCTGGGACGCGTCGGCGGCCTGCTGGAGGCCAAAAAGATCGCCAGCATGGCCGAAACCCGGCAGGCCCAGATCGCACCGCATCTGTATTGCGGGCCGGTGGTGGCTGCTGCGAACATCCAGATCGCCACCTGCAGCCCGAATTTTCTGATCCTTGAAAGCATCGGCACTTTTGAAGGGCCGTATATGTCCTGCCTCAAATCCTCGATCACCTGGGAGGAAGGCTATGTGATCCCCTCCGCCGAGCCGGGCCTGGGGGTGGAACTGGACGACGCGGCGATTGCTGCGAGCCCCTATACCGGCCGCGAACTGCATCTGGAACTGGCGCAGGAACCAGTGGTTCAATAGCGGCAGAGCTTGGCCCGGGTGCGCTGCCCCCATGTGCAGTGCCGGCGGTGGCGCCGGCAGGGCAGGCACCGGCATCGTCCGGGTTTCCACCCAATTGACCACCGCAGCCTGTTCCGGCTGCCGAAAAAGACCGCCCCGGCCGGGGCGGTTGGCGGTTGAGCGCGAACAGCCGCCTCACCGCCGGCCAGAGGGTCCAGCGGCGTAGAGACAGAGCAGATCACTGGCGATGGTGGCCGCAGCGATGGCAGTGATCTCGGAGATGTCATAGGCCGGGGCAACCTCGACCACGTCCATGCCAACGACATCAATGCCCGCCAGTCCGCGAATGATCTCCTGCGCCTGATAGGGGCTGAGGCCGCCAATCACCGGCGTGCCGGTGCCAGGGGCAGAGGCAGGCTCCAGCGCGTCGATGTCGAAAGTGACATAGGTCTTGCGGCCGCCGGTGATGGTGCGGATTTTCTCTGCCACAGCCTCCGGCCCGGACTTCTGCACCTCTATGGCATCGATGATGTTCATCCCCATCGGATCGGGGTTATGGGTGCGGATGCCGACCTGGACCGAGCAGGACGGGTCCACCAGACCCTCCCGGATGGCGTGCCACAGCATGGTGCCGTGGTCGATGCGGCCTTCCTCGTCCGCCCAGGTGTCGGAATGGGCGTCGAACTGGATCAGGCTGAGGGGGCCGTGTTTCTCGGCATGCGCCTTCAGCAGCGGATAGGTGATGAAATGATCGCCGCCAATCGACAGCAGTGCCGTGCCGGCGGCCAGCACATCGCGGGCGGCCTGGGCGATCTGGCCCGGCACCATGTGCGGATAGCCATAGTCGAACTCGCAATCGCCATAGTCGACGACCCGCAGCGCCTCATAAGGATCCGCCTCCCAGGGCCAGGGTTTCGACCAGGCAATATGGCTGGACCCTGAGCGCACCGCGCGCGGTCCCAGACGGGTGCCGGAACGGCTGGAGACCGACAGGTCAAAGGGCACGCCCATCACCGCCACATCCGCGCCGCTCAGGTCGCGGGTATAGCGGCGGCGCATGAAGCTGAGCGCGCCGGCATAGCTGGCCTCGGCAATCACGCCGCGGTCGCTTGCGCGGGTAAAGGCGAGGTCGCCCTGTACGGGGTTCACGCTGGAGGTATCGGTCATCTGGGGCTCCGTTAAATGAAATTCCGGCTGGCCCCAGTTTGAAATCCACGCTTATGCCAGTAAACTTAGCAAAGGACATATATCGAAAGGTATAGATTTGACCGTTGAGATCCCCCACCCCCCGTTGGCCGCCGGCTGGGTGAGAGCCATTGCTGCCTTGGCAGAAACACTTGGCACCGACCGCTGTCCCGGTGCGTTGCGGCAAATCCTGTCGCTGTGCTGCGGCTTTGATTCGATGATCGTCTCACGCTATGAGGGCGCCCTGCCGCCCGTTTCGCTGTATCAGGATCTGGATGAGCTGCAGGCGGCGATCAGCGTAGAATTCTACGCCAGCGGCCCCTATCTGCTGGATCCGCTCTACCAGGCCTGCCGCAACGGTTGCACCCCAGGGGCCTACCGGCTGATGGAATTGGCGCCGGAGGCGTTCTACCGGTCGGAATACTACCGCACCTTTTTCCGCAAGATCAGTATCAGCGACGAGATCGGCGTCCTGGTGCAGGACGGAGCAGAGCGCTGGATCATTGTTTCGCTGGCCCGTTTTTCCCGCCGCCAGCGGTTTGAAGCGGCGGATACCGCACGGCTGAATGCAGCATTCCGGGTGGTATCCGCTGCGGTCCGGCGGCAATGGGGGCAGGCAGAGACGCCGGCAGCAGGGTTCCAGGAGCCGGATTGGGAGGACCGGATGCAAACCTTTGGCAGCAGCGTCCTGAGCCCGCGGGAACGGGAGGTGGTGCAGCTGGTCCTGCAGGGGCATTCGACGCCCTCCGCCGCCGCCTACCTTGGAATTGCCGAGGGCACGGTCAAAGTCCACCGGCATCACGCCTATTCCAAACTGGGAATTGCGTCGCAGGCAGAGTTGTTTTCCATGGCCACCCGGCATTTGGCCGGGGCGGGTTAGCTTGCGCCGCAGGGCGATGGCCTTCCGCGGCTTTGCCGGACCAGGCTGCCACGCACCGGTAGGGGCGGCAGCATCAGGGGAGTGGACACTGAACCGATGCTGGCGACACAGGATTACACCGATCACGTCCTACGGATTGCCGGGATTGAAGCGGATGCCCCGCGCGGTTCTTACCCGCACGGGGCATGCTTCAGGCCAGGAAGTTCAGGAGGGTTTCGTCAAACCGCTC